>CAYMRN010000022.1:0-11244 GCA_964392855.1 uncultured Sphaerochaeta sp. | reverse complement strand
CCAGGCATACCTATGTGGCCCAGAGCTCGACCCATATCGTACTGGTGTCACTCTACCTGCTTGGCCTCGATGCAACAAACAGACACCTCAGCTGGTCACTCATCGCTGTAGGGGCCTTGGTCCTCCTTTGGATTTTTGCTGTCTTCACCACAACAGGGAAAGCGAAGGCTCACCCTGTGTGGACTGCACTGTTGCTGGTCATCTCCCCCCTTGGATATGTGGCATTGGTCAATGTGGTAATTGCAGGGAGCCTGACATGGTTTGTCCCGGTAGCGCTACCCACGGCCTGTGTGTTTTTCTTAGGTGTGGGGCTCTTTTCCCTCTTGTTCCTGACACGTAACAAGACGCGTATCCCTTTGGCAGATATCATTTTCTTCAGCCTTATCGTCGTATTCCTCACCTTTACCGCCCTAGACCTCTTTATGACCCACTACCGTCAGGTCATCTGGAGACTGAACTGGTCACTGAGCCTGTTCTCTGCTGCTATTGTGCTGATGATTCTCCTAGGCAGCGTTTCGGCAAGCAGAAGGCTTAGGCGCTACTTCACCAGCCAGCACAAGCATGACTAGGTAAAGTCAGCAAAGCTTGCACCGCTAGCCCTTGCCAGGTCGTTGGGGGCTATCTTCAACTGAAGTCCACGCACTCCACCACTGATGTAGATGTGCTCCTCCAGCAGCGCAAGCTCCTCAACAAAGGTAGGGAAGTGTTTGCGCATGCCCAAGGGAGAACAGCCTCCACGTACATATCCTGTGAGGCCCTGCAACATATCCATCCTGATGAGGTCGATCTCTTTGCTGCCTGTCAATGCCCGTGCTTTCTTGAGGCTCACGGAAAATGCTGCAGGCAGGCAGAATACAAACACCTCGTTGTCACTGTTCTGCATGACAATGGTCTTGAAGACCTGCTCGTTGGGAAGGCCGGCAGTGAAGCTGGCATGCTCAGCATCAAGATGCTCCTCATCCCACTCATAGGTGACCACTTCATACTCTATGGCCAGGCTATCCAGGATTCTCATAGCGTTTGTTTTCTTCATTGCACCATCGTATCCAATTCTCAGGTATCAGACAAGGATGAAAAACGGGATCCTCCGGTCCCGTCAGCTTGTACCGTATTGCCTTTACTTGTCATCGATGGCAAAAGAGGTACCCAAAGCCGAAGGTGAGGCAAAGGATCCCTTTTTCTTCTGGTTGATGATAGTCATGCCGGTAAGTACTACCAACGTGATCAGATAGGGGGAGAAGGCAAGGAACTGGGTGGGGATGACCATCTCAAATCCTGCAGCCTGCAAGCTGAACTGCAAGCTGGTGATCCCCCCAAATATCAGCGTACCTATGACAACCCTGCCAGGGTTCCAGGCAGCGAAGATAACCAATGCGATGACGATCCAGCCCTTGCCGCCTGTCATGCCGTCATTCCAGCTTGGGGTGAAGCTCAGCGAGAGGCATGCACCTCCGAGGCCTGCGAACATCCCCCCGATCACCGTGTAGATGTAGCGTACTTTCGACACGGAGATTCCCATGGCGGCTGCGGTCCTGGGATTCTCGCCTACGGAACGGACCACCATGCCGTGCTTGGTCTTATACATGAAAAACCAGGCGAAAGGGATGATGAGGTAGAGGGCATAGGTGAGCACACTCACATCAAAAAAGGCACCAAGCAAGGGAATCTTGCTCATGCCAGGTATTGCTATGTTGTCAAACTTGGCAGCGAGGTTCATGCCGCAGAGGTTAAACTTGTTGGAAGCAGGACCGAGGCGCTGTCCGAGAAAGTTTGCCATACCTGTTCCCAGCATGGTTATTGCGAGGCCTGAGACCACTTGGTTTGCCCTCATGCTGATGCACAAGAAAGCGTGGATCAAGGAAAAGAGCGCTCCGACGATCATAGCCACTACGATTGCCAGATAGAGGTTCCCTGTAGAGAAGGCTGTTGCAAAGCCTGAAAGGGCACCCATGAGCATGATGCCTTCCATTCCAAGGTTCAGGATACCGGTCTTCTCGGTAAACACCTCCCCAAGGGTGGCGTAGGTGAGGGAAGTTCCCATCGCAAGGGTTGCAGCAAGCAGTTTGGTTGTAAAATCTATCCAGTTCATTTGGAAATCTCCTTATGTTTGCCCAGGATGCGCAACCTGTACTCGGTGAATACCGTACCAGCTAGCAGTGGGATGAGGATGAGCCCCTGCAGGACCTCTCCCATCGCTGCAGGCAGCTTGAGGGTGATCTGCAAAGCATCCGACCCTGTTTCCAGTGCCGCCATGAGCAGGGCAATTAAGATGGAGACTATCGGGTTGAGCCCGCTCATCCAGGCGATGATGATACCGGTAAAGCCGTAGCCTGCATCAACGCCCTTGGTAAGCTGGTGCGTGACTGCCGCTGAGTCTATGGCGCCTGCCAGCCCTGCTATCCCCCCTGAGATCAACATGGCCAGAATGATGTTCTTCTTGATGGAGACTCCTTGGCATCTTGCAGCCTTCTGGTTCTTTCCGATCATATTCAGCTCGAATCCCCATTGGGTCTTGTACAGGACAAACCAGAGCACCGCTACCAAAATGAGGGCAAAGAAGAGCCCAGCGTGGACACGGCCCCAGATTCTGGGCAACCAGGCAAACTCAGGGTACCGTACAGTTCCCATATTCCCCCTAGGCGCCTTCCATGCGTTGATGTAGAGATACTCTGCGTATCCTATGATGATATAGTTGAGCATGAGGGTAGCCAACGTCTCATCGACACTCCACTGTGCCTTGAGCACTCCAGGAATACCTCCCCAGATTGCTCCGAACAGCACTCCCACCACTATCCCCACAGGCAGGAACATCCAATTTGGCAGAAAGGTCCAGAACTGCATCACCCACGTGATGCCGATGGCACCGCTGACATACTGACCTTCAGCACCAATATTCCAGAACTTCAGGCGGAAGGCTATGCCCACTGCAAGGCCGCACAAGAGAAGCGGTATTGCCTTTACTATGGTGAACTGAATCTTTGACTGGCTGCCGAAGGCCCCCTTGGCCATAGCTGCATAGGTCTGGATTGGATTTGCATTGTTGAGGCCGAGCACGATCGCCCCAAGCAAGAACGAGAGCAATAACGATGCTATGGGAACCAGGATGGTCATCTTTCGGGATTTGCTATCCCGCTTCTCGAGGGCTAATCTCATATGTCCCTCCTTTCAACACCGGCCATCAACATGCCAAGCTCTTCTGTCTTGGCATCCTTCACATCCATGATATCCATGATCCTCCCCTCGAACATGACGGCTATCCTGTCTGCCACCATCAACAGCTCTTCCAGCTCTTCCGAGACGAGGAATACTGCACAGCCCTTGTCCCTCTGCTTGATGAGGTTCTGCCTCACCGCCTCTGTTGCCCCTACATCCAGGCCCCTTGAAGGGTACACCGCTATGAGGATGCCCCCGCAGGAGTCTATCTCACGAGCTAGGATGGTTTTCTGGATGTTACCCCCGCTGAGGAACTTTACCGAAGTATCCTGGGAGGGGGTTTTGATGGTAAAGGTTTCGATGAGCCTGTCTGCAAAAAGACGGACCCAGCTGCGTTTGATGATGGAGTGGTCGCTGAGCTCCTTGGTACGGTATTTCTTCATGGAGAGGTTGTCCCCTACGCTCATATCACCGACGACGCCCATTCTCCCGCGGTCGGCAGGGATATGGCTGACCCCATTCTTGATGATCTGCAGCGGTGTCTTGTTGGTATAGTCCTTGCCTTTGATAAGCACCTGTCCGCTGCTAACCGGCATCAGGCCGGTCAAGGCTTCCGTAAGTTGTTGCTGGCCATTGCCTGCAACTCCAGCAATTCCGAGGATCTCTCCTCCGCGCAGGCTGAAGGAGACATCATCAAGGATGCGTTTTCCCCCTCCTTCCAGACTATTCATAACCAGGTTCCTGGCCTCCAGCATCACCTCTTTGGGATTGAAGGGTTCCCGATCCAAGGAGAAGAGGATATCCCTTCCCACCATCATGTTGGCCAGATCCTGAATGCGGTGTATGGAGGAGGTGGGGCAGACGTTGACACTTTTTCCCCGTCTGAGGACCTGCACGGTGTGGGAGAACTCCATGACCTCATCCATCTTGTGGGTGATGAAGATGGCACTCTTGCCTTCCTCGAGCATCTTCTTGATGATTTCGTTCAGGTCCCTTGCTTCCCCTGGGGTCAACACCGCCGTCGGCTCGTCAAGTATGAGGATTTCGGCACCCCGGTAGAGCAGCTTCAAGATTTCAACCCGTTGCTGCTCGCCTACCGAGAGGTCGTGGATAATCTTATCGGGGTAGACCTGCAAGCCATAGTGCTTGCTCAGCTCTGTAATATTTTTTTTGATCTCTGCCATCTGGGGGACAAAAGGCAGATCCTTCATACCAAGGATAATATTTTCAGCCACGGTCATATTGCCAACCAGCATGAATTCCTGATGTATCATCCCTATCCCCAAAGCCATGGAGTCCTGGGGGGAGTTTATCTGTGCCAGTTTCCCATGGATATATATCTCTCCATGATCGGGGCGGTAGAGACCGACCAACATATTCATCAGGGTGCTTTTCCCAGCACCATTTTCACCCAGAAGGGCGAGAACTTCCCCTCGGTGTAGCGTAAGGTCAACCTTGTCGTTAGCCAGGACACCGGGAAAATGTTTGGTAATGCCAACCATACGCACAACAGGCGTATCGTCAGATCTAGTTTCATGCATGTTGTATCCAGTTATTGGTTGTCCTCTGCTGAGGACTATCCTAAAAGAAGCAGAGGCGGGCGAATGCCCGCCCCTATTACTAGAGTGTTATTCGGTTATTTCACTCTTCCGATGACGCCGTCAACAAACCAGTCTATGGTCAGCATAGCATCATCTGACATCTTCTCACCGGCCTTCTGGCGAACCTTTCCGGTGTTGTCCTTGATCTCGCCCCAGAACACATCCCATTTCCCGTCGTGGATCTCAGCCTGTTTTGCCATGACCGCTTTCTGGAACTCTGCAGGTACCAAGGGGGAGATCGGGGAGAGGTGAATCATCTCATCCTCAAGTCCGCCCCAGTAGCTCTGGCTCTTCCAGGTACCATCGATGACACTCTGGACTGCAGGAATCATGTAGTTGCCCCAGTTCCACATGGGGGATACGAGGATCCTGTCATCACCTATCATGCTTCGGAAGTCAGCATTGTATCCGATGGCATACTTGCCACGCTCAATGGCTGCCTTGGCAGGTTCGGTGGTATCCTGGTGCTGTGCAATTACGTCACAACCCTGGTCGAGCAGGGAGACGGCTGCCTGGCGTTCCAAGGAGGGGTCGTACCAGGAGTTTGTCCAGACTACAGTGACTGTAGCCTTGGGATTGACAGATTTAGCACCAAGGGTGAACCCGTTGATCCCACGTACTACCTCAGGGGTGTTGAAAGCGCCAACATAGCCAAGCTTGCCGGTTGGGGACATCTTTGCAGCGATCATGCCTGAGAGGTACCGCATCTGATACATCCTTCCAAAGTAGTTGGACATGTTGTCATTGAGCAGGTAGCCAGAGCAGTGCTCGAAATAGACGTCTGGAAAGTTCTTGGCAACGTTGAGCATGTACTGCTGGTAGTTGTAAGAGTTTGCAAAAATTATTTTACACCCCTCATCAATGAGGTTTTCCATAGCCCTTTCACTATTTTCGTTTTCTGCAATGTCTTCCAACCTGTACACCTTGACCTTGTCCCCAAAATGCTTCTCTAGGGCAATGGTTCCCTGGTCGTGCATGTAGGAATAGCCCATATCACCAGGAGGACTAATGTAGATGATCCCAACTTTCAACGGACCTTCAGTCTTTGCCGGGGCGGCTTCTTTTGATCCTTGTGCAAATGCAAAGGAAGAAACCATCAGTACGATCAACAAAAGAACGATACCTTTTTTCATGACTCTCTCTCCTTAAAAATTGTGTGATGGGGCTGTAAGACCCTTGGGAATAGAACTGTTCAAATTATACGGGACGTTCTGAGCGCTGTCAAAGCAATAATTTTCAAACAGATGGATATTTTTTATAGGTATACCACAGAAAACCGATACCCTCGTGCGATTTTCATCATATTGGAAGTAATAATATGCCAAATACCACAATATCAAGCATTGCAGGAAATTATGCATTGCAATGTTTTTTTAGGTACAAAACTGTTATTTTTATCATGATTTCTGCCTTGGTGCCATGATGCTGAGAGAGGAGCAGCAGCCATACTCTATTTCTTAGTGGACAAAGAGAAGCCGCGTCCTAAAAAACGCCCTATTATGCCATAAAGCGCTTGCTTAGGCTTTTGTGCTAGTGGTAGTATAGGAGAAATGATGGTATAGTGATTTTTCACTGACAACAGCAACACCCATGAAAGGATTGTACTAGGTATGCATACAACAGCAAAGAAATGTTCGGTATTTTTGTTCTTACTGCTTTTTTCGACTCTTCTGTTCGCCTCTGTTGGTTCCGGCCTTGTCATACGATCCCCACTGTTTGCTCCCGATACCCTTACCCAGACGTATGATGAGAAGTCGCTGACCCTCCAATCCTACTCGGAACAGCTCGGCCTCGCTTTGGAGCAGGTTGAGGAGAGGCCCGAGTCCAGGGTGCTCAGTGCCATCAGCAACGGCTCGTATCCTGTAACCCCTGGCGATAGGTTCCGTCTGGTCTACCTGGATGGGATGCAGACCATCACCGTCGAGTTGCAGGCTGACGAAAAAAGCAGGGTAACCGTCCCCGGCCTGGGTACGATAAATTGCTGTGGTCTCTCCTTCATCGATATGAAACAAGAGATCCTTTCGATGGTGCAGACCTACTACAGCTACTCCAACCCCCAGCTTGTCCTCACCGGCACAGGCTCTTTCAGCGTCACGGTAATTGGGGAGGTGGGTGGTACCCGCGTCGTCCCAGTCTGGGGGCTCTCCAGGCTCTCTTCGGTGGTAGGCAGTGCCACACCCTACGCATCTACACGGAACATCCTCGTTACGCATGCCGACGGCACCTCTGAAACCTATGACCTCTACCTCGCCTTGCGCAAGGGTGTCCTTGACCAGGATCCCTTGCTCAAAAGTGGTGATGTGATCACCCTCACCCGTGCAGATAAGATTGTAGTGCTTGCTGGAAATGTCTATGCACCGGGAACGTACCAGCCCAAGGAAGGGGAGACCCTCAGTGACCTCATATCCTCCTATGGGGGAGGGGTCCTGAACAATGCCGATGTGCAGAAGATCAGGATCCAGCGTTACAATAGGGGCAGCGGAGTCTGGGAAGTGACCTATGCAGACCTATTTGGCGGCAAGCCTATGGCCTTGCAGCATATGGACCAGGTTGTCATCGATACCCTCAAGGCTTCAGTGCATACCGTATCCATCGAAGGAGCGGTCGCAGCGAGCGAAGCGTATGACACCCTCTCCTCCACAGCCTTGGTAGGCACCTCCTCAGGAAGAATCTTCTACCAGTTCTACCCTGGTGAGAGCATCAGGCAGATGCTGACTTCCATCGCCCCTCGCCTGATGACCGTCAGTGACCTCGACAGCTCCTACCTGCTTCGCGACCAGAAACGCATTCCTATCAAGGCGCAGCAGATACTCTACGGAGACGATCCCAATGCACATCTGGTTTTGCAAAGCGGGGACACCTTCATCATACCTTTCAACCAGCGGTTCGTATCGGTAAGTGGCGGGGTTGTTCGCTCCGGAGTCTTTGCCTATGTTCCCAACAAGGGGGCGAGCTACTACATCTCCTTGGCAGGAGGGCTCAGTGATGACGCCTCAGTGCCCACGTCCATCAAGGTCTATGATTCTGACGGCAAGAAACTGGACAACTTGGGTGAGATACCCCCTGAATCGTCCATCAGGGTCGGGAAAAACACGTTCATAAAGGATATTGCCCCTACTGTGGCAGTCATCGGTTTGGTCACCTCCATTTTAGGGATAGTGGCTACGGTAATCAGCGTTATCATTGAATCGCAGAAGCTGTAAGGGGAGTACCAAATGAGTCAACAAGATGAGTTTCAGGCAGGATATGGCCAGGTTGAAGGCATTGAGGAGGGGATATCCATCTCCGAACTGCTCCATATTTTCCGACAGAGGATCGGATGGTTTGTTGTAGGATTCGTTGTTGTCGTTGCAGCGGCGATCGGCTACCTCTATATGGCCGTCCCTCAGTATGAGAGCCAGGTCTCAGTCCTTGTCGAGCCTATCCAGAAATCCTCCTCCATCGAGAACCTTTTGGGAAGCAGCGCAAACATCACCAAGATTGCCACCGAGGTTGAGCTCATCACCAGCCGCAAGAACATTGAGTACGCCCTGAGCACCCTTGACCTTGCGTCGTACACCGATGGCGATGGGAACCCCTATACCAGCAAAGAGATCCTAGGCAGTGTAAAAGAACGTATTGTCGTCTCCACGGTCAAGGATACCAATATTGTGCGCATCGCAGTAACTGATGCAAACCGCGCCTTTGCCCGAGATTTGGCAAACGCCCTGGCCTCAAGCTACGACAACCTCCTTACCGGTATTGCAAAAACCTCCAAGACTGTGCAGAGGGAGTTCATACAGTCGCAGATACCCATCAACGACAAGGCGCTGCAAAGCGCTTCTGATGCGCTGGGAGACTTCAGGGAGAACATCGACATCATCCAACTTACCGACAAGAGTTCCCTGCTTGTCGAACAGATCTCCTACTACACGCTCCGACTGGAACCCTTGAAGTTGCAGCTGGATGAATCGCTGGTCTTTATCGAGTCCTACAATGCCGGCTTACAGAAGGCGGGCATTACAGGGGTCCTCTCCCTTGATGAGATTCGCAACGACCCTGTCGTCAAAGGTAAGCTCAAGGAGCTCGCAGCCTGGAAGACAGAGCTGACCATGTACGAATCCCTTGTATCCCCCTCACCCAATCAGGCTATTTCCCCGTCCCTTGCCTCTGGCGTCTCACGCACATATGTCCTGAACAGTGGGATTTCCCAGACGACAAAGGACCTGTTGGACCGGGTGACCACCCTTACCCGCTCCTATGCCAAGGATGCAAATATCCAGGCTATCGTACAGGCATTGACCACTGAGGTCGCCATCGAGGTGTTGCAGAAGCGTGGTGAGGTATTTGTCGAAGAGCTTTCCAAGCTTCCTGTCCTTGAACGCCAGCTCTCAGAGCTGATGCGTGATGTGCAGATCTATGAGGCCATCGGGTTGAAGCTTCGTGATATGCTTGAGGAAGTCAAGCTTGTTGAGGCTGCAGTGACAGGAAACGTCACCGTCGTTGATGAGGCCATCCTCCCCGGTATGCCAGTGAGTCCCAATAAGATGCTTATCCTTGCTGTTGCCCTGCTGTTGGGGGTAGCCGTCGGGTTCCTGCTTGCCCTAGCCGTCGAAGCGACTGACTTCTCGCTTCGCACCGAGGCGCAGATAAAGAAAATAGTCGGCAACGAGGTGCCGATGCTCGGTTGGGTCCCCTTGATGAAAATATCTCCCAAGGACAAGTATCCGACCCTCACGGTCTACAACGACCCCCTCTCCTTTGAATCAGAACGGTTCAAGCTGGTAGCCAATATGCTTTTCTCGGATGAAACAAAGAAAGTGTTCTCCATCACCAGTTGCTCTATGGCCGAGGGCAAGAGCACCATCATCGGTAACGTGGCCCTCTCCTTTGCCCAGATGGGCAGCAAGGTCCTGATCATCGACGGAGACCTGCGCCTTCCCAGCATGGAGCGGTTCTTCCGTCTCAAGCACCGCGAAGTCGGATTGGTGGACTATGTGGCAGGGAGTGCAACCCTTGAAGAGTGCATACTCCAGCCCTTTGAAGAGGTGACGAACCTGCACCTGCTTCCCCCGGGTGTTCCGCCCTTGGTACCAGCTGCCATTTTCTCCAATCCCACCTATATCAACATGATCAAATATTTGAAGAGCATCTATGATTTCATCATCATCGATGCACCACCTTTGGATTCTGCCAGTGAGCTGCTTGCCATAAGCAAGCAGGTCGATGGCCTTATCATCACCGTACGCGCAGGGGTCACCAGCAAGGGAGCCCTTGGCGACTTGGTTTCAAGCTTGCAGACAGGCAAGGTCGCGATTACAGGCATAGTCTTCAACGGGGTGATTCCCGGCTCTACAGGAAGCTATGGCTATGGGTATGGAAAACGGTATGGCTCATACTCCTACCGCTACTCCTCCTACGGCACTGCAGCAGATAGCAAAAAGATGCGGGTGCTGAGCAAGCGAAGATCCTCTGGCTGGTATCAAAGGAAGTACAAGCGCGACCTTGCTTTGCGCGGACGCATTGCCTTGGATCTCTTTGAGCCTGTTCTTGCCTTCGGCCCTGGGGCAGCACACAAGAGCCTTGAGTCTTGGGCTGGGCATTCCATGTACACTCCAGAAGGGAAACCCCCTGCCGAAAAGGCCAAAGGGACCGGTGCGACTGAGGCGTCTCCTGCAAAGGGAGTGCCGCAGCAACAAGAGGCTGGTGAAGAGAAAAAGGGTGGGAATGAGAAGCCTTTGGTTGAGAGGAAGGGGCCTGCCTCTGTTTCGGACAGCCTCTCCTTCATCGAGTTCGATGAGGATGCAAAAGGGAAAAAGTAGGGTTGGGGACTGGACAGAGTCCTTGTACTCTGGTAATGTTTTTTCGATTCACGGGGAGGAAACCAGGATGCTGAGGATACGATACAGGAGTGTAATGCAGCCTCTGGGCGTACTGTTTCCCCATATATTATCTAACGGTAAAGTCGGTCAATTGAGACCGGCTTTTTTTTAAGGAGCAATGATGGGTGCAAAAAATGTGTTTACAGGAAGGTCTCTGTGCGTCATTGATGATCTGAGCATTGAGGAGAGAAAATACCTCTTTGGAGAAGTGCGTAAGCTCAAGGCGGCTATGGAAGCGAACGATCTTTCGGTGATGAAGAGCTACCGCATTGATGACAAGGACTTTGGCGTCTATGAGGTGTTTCTGGAAGACAGCACCAGAACCAAGGAGTCCTTCAGGAATGCTGCCAACTTTCACCACGTGAAGGTATCAGAGCTGAACAGCGACAGCTCCTCCTTCAACAAGGGCGAAAGTTATGCTGATACCTTCAATACGCTCAGCGGATACTCCAATGCGGTATTCATCATCCGAAGCAAGATTGAAGGGGTTTGCCGCTGGCTTGAGGACGAGTGCTCTGCCTATGCTGATCGCAACAAGCTCTGGCGAAAACCTGCCTTTATCAATGCAGGGGACGGCAAGCACGAGCATCCGACCCAAGAGCTGCTTGATGAGTTCACCTTCATAGAGG
>CAYMRN010000021.1:0-11474 GCA_964392855.1 uncultured Sphaerochaeta sp. | reverse complement strand
CCTGAAGGATGTTCTTGTATCGAAAAGATACCCATTTGAGAAAATTGATGAAGCTTTTGCGTATTGGGATCAGAACCGAGGTTCTGTCATGAAGGTTCTTATCGACTTGCAAGAAGAGGAAAGGTGATATGAATAAGATCTATGAAAAGATTGAGGAATACATTCCGTTAGGGATATTTATTCTCATCTCGATTGTTATGTTAATACAAGTTTTCATGAGATCCATATTTGGAATCTCGTATGCTTGGAGCGTTGAGGTCTCCCAATACTTGAATGTGTGGGTTACCTTTGTTGGGATTGGCTATGTGAGAAAACTGAACTCACATATTAAGATTGAGATGTTTTATGACTGGATGCATAAGAAACTATCACCAACCTGGCAAATTATCTTTTTTGTCTTTAAGAAATTTATGAACATTCTCTTCATGGTTTTGTTGATCTGGCTGGGAATGCAGCTCTCCTTGCGTTCTTGGAATTTCCGTTCAGCCGGTCTTCAGATTCGTCAAACCTGGTTGTATATCTGTGTGCCCCTTGGGGCATTAGGATATCTCATCCGTGAATTAGAGAGCATTTACCACGTGGTAATCAAGCATGAAGGGGCTGCCAAATGATTATTCTTATGACTGTATTACTCTTTGTATTTTTAGCTCTGGGAATACCTGTTGCTGTGGCTGTAGGAATTCCTTCCCTCCTATATGTGTTCAACAATCCCGGGTTTGTTAACTTTGTAGCGATCCAAAGGATGATTGCTGGAGTCAACACATATAGCCTGTTGGCGGTTCCCTTCTTTATCCTTGCAGCAAACCTTATGAATACCGGTGGGGTCACAACCAGAATTTTTGATGCTTGTCGTATTACCATGGGACGGGTGAAAGGTGGGCTGGCTTATGTGAATATTCTTGCAAGTGTTATTTTTGCTGGAATGTCTGGAGCTGCGATTGCAGATGCTGGAGGACTTGGGGCCATCGAGATCAAGGCGATGAGGGAGGCTAACTATGATGACAGGCTGACTATCGGCATCACAGCCTCTTCATCCCTGATAGGTCCTATTATCCCTCCAAGCATGCCCATGGTTGTGTATGGCGTTGTTGCCTCCACATCTATTGGTAGGCTTTTTGCAGCGGGAGTGCTTCCTGGTATCCTAATGGCCCTTTCCTTGGTCATTATGGTCTTGCTGTTGCTTGACAGATGGAACTGCCCCAGAGGAGAGAAGAGCACTTGGAAGGAAAAACTTATCGCCAACAAGAGGGCTTTCCTCTCATTGTTGACTCCTGTCATCATCCTAGGGGGTATCTTTACCGGATACTTTACTCCAACTGAAGCTGCTGCCATAGCCTGTCTCTATGCCACGCTTCTTGGTCTTTTCTATAAGGATCTGACCCTTAAGAGCTTCATGCAGTCTGTGCGTGAATCATTGGTGACCTCTGTACAGGTGCTGTTCATTGTTGCAGCAGCGGCCCTGTTCTCAAATATCCTTGCTCGCGAGCAGGTTCCTCAGAAACTGATGATGATTGTCGAGCGTTCCAACATGGCGCCTTGGATGGTTATCCTCTTGATCAACGTCCTGCTGCTGATCGTAGGGCTCTTCATGGAGACGATTGCTTCCATCAACCTGCTGGTTCCTGTACTCTTGCCTATCGTAGTTTCCCTTGGTATGGATCCTGTCCAATTTGGTATCATCATTATCCTCAACCTGGTAATAGGTACGCTGACCCCTCCCTTTGGGACGGTGCTGTTCGTACTCAGCGGGGTAGCGGATGTCTCTGTGGAGAAGGTGGCAAAGTCTGTGATGATATTCCTACCGCCTCTGCTTATTGTTCTTGCGCTGGTGAACATATTCCCGCAACTCTCCCTCTGGCTTCCTAATCTCTTGTTTGGAGTTGCCTAGGGTTTTGTTGGTAAAACGTTAGGACTGTTGTCGCAAGAGGCAGTCCTAATTTGTTCTTCCAGGAGTGTAGGGAGTCTTGTACCTCCAAATGTATACAGAAACAGGAATTCTGGGCGTTTATAGTAAATTCTTAGAAACTATTTGGCTATTTATGCAGTTAATATTGTATAAATCAGAAAAAATTCAGATAAATTTTTATTTTTGTAGAATTAAGTCATTAATCTACAAGATATTGTAATTATTTCATCATTTCTAGCCCATTATAAAAAATAATGATTGACAGAAGGTGAATAAATGTTAATATATAGTATACTATTTAGAAAGGAGTATGTATGAAACGTGTAACAGTAATTTTACTCGTAATGCTTGTGGCTCTTTCTGCTGTCTTTGCACAGGGCGGCGGCGAGACCAAGAAACAAGAAGTCGTCAAGATGAATATTCAGCACAACCTTCCGAAGACCGAAACATGGCAGGTTGGGTTTGAGTTCATCCAGAGTGAGATGATGAAGAGGTTCCCTGATCAGATTTCCTCTACCATTTATCCTAACGGACAGCTTGCAAACAACAACTGGGCAACCATTTTCGAACAGACCCAGGAAAACGTTGTACAGATGGCCTGTGAATCACAGGTTACCTTGGCAAGCCTCGTGCCTGAGCTTTTTGCCCTAAGCACCCCCTTCATGTTTGAAGACATGGAGCACGTACTTAGGTTCATTGCAAAAAAGCCAGCATTTGTTGAGCAGTGGTTCTCCAAGCTAGAAGAGAAAAACCTCAAGGTTATCACCTACTGGCCAAGGGCTCCTCGCCAGTTGCTCAACTCCGTGCGTCCTGTTGTTGTCCCCAAGGACATCGAAGGTATGCGCTTCCGCGTTCCTGCCATGGATCTGTTCGTAACAACATTCCAGGCAATGAAGGCAAACCCAGTCCCCCTACCGTCTGGGGAGATTTACACAGCAATGCAGCTTGGTACAGTTTCTGGTGAAGACAACGCATTGGCGACTGTCTACTCCACAAGAACCTATGAGCAGGGCAAGTACATGAACGTGTGGAACTACATGGGTGATGGCGTACTCGTCGTTGTAAACAAGGATTGGTATGAAGGCCTTCCTGATGAGATTCGCACAGGTCTGCTTGAAGTTGCCCAAGAGTCTGTAGCTGTCGTTCTTGCAAGCACCATCGAGCGTGAGAAGATTGCTCGTGATGCCATGACCAAGGCTGGAATCCAGTTCACCGATTTTACTCCTGAGATGAAAGAACCTTGGAGAGCTGTAATGGGCCCCGCTTATGCAGCGATCAAGAAAACTATTGGTGAGAAGTCTTGGAATGAGCTTGTTGCTCTTGCAGACGAAACTCGCTAAGCGTAGTTTTTAAGATTTGTTTGAATGGTAGGAATGCTTTGCTTGCAGAGCATTCCTACACAATGATTTGGAGTAAGGTAATTACCAATGGAAAAAAATCAATTAAATGCCAAGTATCTCCTGAAAAATCCTGAATATGCTATAGCACCAGTTTTCTTGCTGGTGATTTTGTTATCAGCTGTAATTCAGGTTTTTAACCGAATGATTCCATCGCTCAAGGCGCCATGGACTCTCGAACTTATCACATATCTCTTTGGGGGACTTGTTTGGATAGGGATTGCTTTGGCAATTCACGATGACTCTCACGTTGGAATTAAAACCATCTACCATATGTTCCCTAAAAAAATGCGAAAGGTAGTGAAGATCATACATATGATCCTGTTTGGTATCATGATGATCTTTTTTGGCTATCTTGGACTGATGTCTCTTCTCAGCTATGTAAAAAGAGGACAGACGACACCTGCCTTGCATGCCCCCCTGTGGCTTATGCGCTCTCCGATTGTAATCGGTGCCCTGCTATCCTTATACCGCCTAATTGAACGAATTGTAATGATTTTTAAAGACACTGATCCAGAATTTATCTATGACATTCCTGTCGGTCTTGAAGAGATGTCTATTGAAGATCTCATACAACAAGGATTTATTGAAGAGAAGAAAGGAGACAAGCAATGATTCCAGTAATGAGTCTTACCGTATTTGGCATGGCAGTGGTTTTGCTGCTTATAGGTGCTCCTGTTCTGGTTTCCATTGGATTGTCCAGCGTGTTCACCATCATGTTCTTCAATCCCGTACCTCTGATCTCCATCCCCCAGCTGATGTTTTCAGGCACTGAGTCCTACGTCCTTGTAGCGATTCCCTTGTTTGTACTCTCTGGAGTGCTCATGGAGTCTACAGGTGTTGCCAGCAAACTCATTGAATTCACCAAAGCAGGAGTAGGGTGGGCACGAGGTGGCCTGGGAGCTGCAAACGTTCTAGGAAGCTTTATCTTCGGTGGGATGTCAGGCTCCTCTGTTGCCGACACCGTTGCCCTTGGAACAATCCTCATCCCCGAGATGGAAAAAGATGGCTACGATAAGGGATACTCTGCAGCCATTACAGCGCTCTCCTCGACCTTGGCAGTTATTGTGCCACCGAGCATCCTGATGGTCATCATCGGTGCTGTATCCGAACTCTCAGTCTCCTGGTTGCTGATCGGAGGCATCGGCCCTGGTGTTCTGCTTACCGGTGCCATGATGATTCAAAACTACTATATCTGTCGCAAGCACAAGTATGGCAGCGTAAAGAAATTCTCATGGAAATACCTTTGGGATACCTTTAAGGTAGGCCTTTGGGCCCTTGGAGCTCCTATCATCATCATGATAGGTATCATGACAGGCTTCGTCACCCCTACAGAATCGGGTGCCCTCGCTGTCATCTATACCCTTGTCATCTCAGCTTTCTTCTATAAGAGCCTAAAGAAGGGTGTAATCTACAAGTCCTTGCTCTCTGCAGCAAGACTCACTGCAGCAGTTGTAGGTATCATCGGCACATCCTCGATCTTTACCTTTATCCTCACCTTTGAAGGATTGCCTCAGATTGTTGCAAATTTCCTTTTGGGCATCACTACCAATAAGATGGCCATTTTCTTCATGATTAACGCCTTCCTGTTGGTTATGGGCATGTTCCTTGATGCCGGTGTGGCCATCATCGTCATGGCACCAATCTTGTTCCCCGTAGCTCTAGCTGTTGGAATCAATCCAATCCACTTCGCTGTAGTGTTTGTCCTGAACTTGGCAATAGGAATGGTGACCCCACCCTTTGGAGTCTGTCTGTTCAGTACATGTAACGTAGCTAAAATGGATATGGGTAGGCTGATCAAGGCTGCCTTGCCCTTGTATGGGTCAATGATAGTTGTGCTGATTTTCACGACACTGTTCCCACAGATTGTACTTTGGATTCCCACGGTAACCCTTGGTTAATTGTATTAATTGTAAGGAGAAAAATATATGAAAGGTTTAGTAAAGTTTGCAGAAGGTCCAGGCAACTTGGAGATTCGGGAAGTCACCGAACCTCAGGCACAAGCTGGTCAGGTCAAAATTGAAGTCAAGGCTGCAGGCATCTGCGGTTCCGATATCCATATTTTCCACAGTGACATAGCGATCCCAGTACGCCCACCGGTAGTTATCGGTCATGAGTTCTCTGGTGTTGTTGTAGAAGTGGGCGAGGGTGTTACAACCTGTAAGGTAGGCGACCGCGTATCAAGTGAGACCGCCTACTCCTACTGTGGCAAGTGCCACAACTGTAAGACAGGAAGGTACAACCTATGTAACGACCGAAGGACCCTTGGGTACTGGTACAACGGAGCTTTTGCAAAATATACCGTTGTCCCTGGTGACCGCATCCAGAAACTGCCCGATTCCATCAGCTTTGAAGAAGGTGCTCTTCTTGAGCCTGCAGCTTGTGTTACTCACGCTGCAATGGATCTTGCTACGATCCAAGCTGGTGATGTGGTACTTGTTTCCGGCCCTGGTGCTGTTGGACTTATCGCCTTGCAGGTTGCAAAAGCCCATGGGGCATTTGTAATCGTATCAGGTACCAGTGTCGATGCAGAGCGCCTCAAGTTAGCCCAGAAGCTTGGTGCTGACAGGATTGTCGATGTCACCAAGGAAGATCTTCTTTCCGTAATCAAGGACCTTACCCATGATGGACGTGGGGCTGATGTGGTGCTTGAGTGTTCCGGCTCTGGCCGGGCCACCGCTGCAGGTATTGAGGCCGTTAAGAAACAGGGTCAATTTGTGCAGATCGGTCTTGCTGGCAAGCCTTTTGAGCTGAACTTTGACCGGATTTGCTACAAAGAGATCAAGGTCACCGGTTCCCTCGGTTCCGTTTGGACCGCATGGAAACATGCTATCCGCTTAGTAGAGACCAAACAGCTCAACCTCAAGGACCTGGTAAGCCATGAGTTCAAGTTGGAAGATTGGAAGAAGGGCTTTGAGGTCTTTGAAAACAAAGAGGGCCTGAAGGTTCTTTTCAGACCAGAATAAAAATAAAGGAAATATAGTATGGAAAGCTTACAAGGAATGTCAGCCATCATCACAGGCTCTGCACAAGGCATGGGCAAAGGCATCGCAATGGGCTTGGCCCAACGCGGCGTAGATGTTGCCCTGTGTGACGTGAAGAAAGATGTTTTGGAGGCGACAGCCAAAGAAATTAGAGAGGCCACTGGCCGAAAGGTCATTACCGGTGCATTTGATATCACCGATGAAGCCGCTGTAAAGACATTTGTTGGTGATGTGGAGAAAGGGTTCGGTAAAATTGACATTTTGGTCAATAATGCTGGGATCCATCCTCTCAAGCCTATTGAGATGATTGAGGATAAGGAGTGGGATCTGGTATTCGCAGTAAACGTGAAAGCCTCTTTCTTCTTCTGTAAGGCGGTGTTGCCCGGTATGCGTAAGCAGAAGTTCGGTCGCATCATCTCCATCTCCTCAGAAGCAGGCAAAAATGGGGGAACGGTCGCCGCTCTCCACTATGCAGCATCAAAGGGTGCAGTCCTTGCTTTTGTTCGTAATCTGGCACAGCAGGTAGGCGCTGATGGTATCACCGTCAATGCTATCGCTCCTGGAAGAATCGCTACTGCGATGTCCGGCGCTGTCAGCCCTGAAGAGAACCAGAAGTTCATAAACAACAGCATCACCAAGAGTTTGGGGACACCCGAAGATATCGCATATGCAGTATGTTACCTTGCCAGCCGAGAAGCATCTTTTGTTACTGCAGAGACCATGGCTGTCAATGGTGGCACACTTCGCGACTAGATTGAGGGGGAGGTGTTTCATTGTTCAAACCCGTAACTGGCGCTTCAATTGGAATTCAACTTACTCTTCCCAAAGAGTTTGAAAAAGAATCGGAATTTTTGCTGCAGTTGGAGGCGTTGAGAGATAGTGGATGTGATCACGTAGAACTTAACATCCCTTTCCCTGAACAGACCCCTCCCTCCAAAGTCACTGCTGTTCTTTCTGAGTATGGGCTCCGGTGCACGAATTATGCAACCGGAGGCCTGTACCCAGGGCAAAAAACTTCGCTTTCGCACAGCGATGACGAAATTCGTCTTCGCTCTGTTGAGTCGATAAAGACTGTCATCAGATATTGTGCTGAAGCAGGATTTAGAGGTCTGATCCTTGGGTTTGCCCAAGGTAATGACACAAAAGACAGAAGCCTGGCAAGAGAGCTCTTCAAGAGTTCTCTTGACCAGCTTGTCCCTTATGCGCAAGACGCTAAGGTGATTATAGTTGTTGAGGCCTTGAATAGATTTATCTCCAACGTGTGCAATACTCTTGATGATACTGTAGAGCTTGTGGGCGAGTACCCAAAAGATGTTGTAGCAGTGTTGCCTGATACCTATCATATGAACATTGAAGAGAGTGACATGATGTTACCACTGATTAAGCATAATCAGTGGTTTCGTTCCATCCATTTCTCTGAAAATAACCGATATTTCCCAGGATTGGGAGCAGTGAATTTTCAGCGCGTATATCGGGCGCTCGCGTCAGTAGGATTTGCTGGAGAACTTACTATCGAAGGGAATGTGAAGAATTCATGGATACCCGAATTGGTCGGTAGTGCTGAATTGATGAAAAACTTACGCATACATGAGCAGAACCTGCATGCGGGAACCAACAAATAAGGAAGATAATCACTATGGATATGGAATTGGAAGGTAAGGTGGTCATTGTTACCGGTGGTGCTGATGGCATTGGATTGAAGTCAGCAGAGCTGTTGACCGGAGATGGCGCATATGTGGCGCTTGCAGACATTGATCTTGAGAAAGCCCGTGCAGCTTCAGACGCTTTGAATAAGCTTGGTCGAAAAACCATTGCAGTCAGAGTGGATGTGCAAGACCAGGAATCGGTTTCTGCCATGGTGGCTGAAGTGATCAAGGTCTTTGGTAGAATTGATATTCTTGTCAATAATGCCGGAATTGGGTACTTTAAGAGTATGGAAGAAGAGACTATGGATGAGTGGCACAATGTTTTGAACATCAATCTTACTGGAGTCCATCTCTGTACCCGTGAAGTCTTCAAGCATATGAAGGAACAGAAAAGCGGTAAGATTATCTCTCTGGCTTCCCTTGGTGGACAGATCGGCGGATTGAAGGTTACCCCTGGATATGTTGCTTCAAAGGCTGGGGTTGTCGGCCTGACCAAATCCTATGCCCGCAATGGTGCAAAATATGGCATTACAGCAAATGCTGTTGCTCCTGGACCTACCGAAACCAATATGGCTAAGGGCCGTTATTCGCCAGATACAGCACTGCTTGGACGCCTTGCAGAGCCTCTTGATGTAGCAAAAGCAGTGTTTTTTCTCTCTTCTTGTCTTTCAGATTATCTCACAGGTGCGACAATTGATGTCAACGGTGGGACTCTGATGCGATAGGCATGCAGAAAGTTATGGAGGTTTATGATGTCAAAAGTATTTAGAGATAGCGAATGGGACCGAGATGGAGTTATTGAAGGAATTCTGGGCGATGTTCCCATTCCAAAGATGGCAAAAGTCCGGCAGTTGTTTGATGAAACTAAAATTGAGGATATTCCCGCTGCAATTGAGGCAGAATTTAACAAGCCAGAGATTGCTTCCACAATAAAGAAAGACGCTTCAATTACGATTACAGCCGGTAGTAGGGGAATTGCGAACCTTGCCCTGATCGTACGTGAAACTGTCAAAAACGTAAAAAGGCTCGGAGGAAAACCCTTCGTCATTCCTGCCATGGGCAGCCATGGGGGGGCTACTGCAGCCGGTCAGTTGCAACTGCTCCAAGGGATGGGCGTTACTGAAGAGTACATTGGAGCTCCAATAAAATCCTCGATGAAGACCCAGAGCATCGGTATCAATGTCGATGGGAAGAGTGTGCAGATCGACTCATATGCTGCACAGTCTGATGGCATCATTGTCCTTGGACGGGTAAAACCCCATACCGCTTTCCGTGGAACCTATGAAAGTGGCCTGTATAAGATGATGGCCATCGGGTTGGGAAAGCAGAAGGGTGCCGAGGACTGTCACGTTGAGGGCTTTGGTCGGATGGCTCATAATGTAGTGACTTTTGGAGAGACAATCCTGAAGAACGCCCCCATTCTGTTTGGTCTGGCTCTTGTAGAGAATGCTTTTGATGATACTGCACACATTGAGGCAGTTCCCCGTGATAAGATTGCTGAGCGGGAGCCTGAGCTCTTGAACATGGCGAGGGACCTGATGCCTGCGATAGCGATCAATGATATCGACGTTATGATCATTGACCAGATCGGGAAAAACTTTAGTGGTGATGGAATGGATCCGAACATCACTGCCACGTATTGCACCCCCTATGCATCCGGTGGTCCTGTTGTACAGCGCTATGTGGTGCTGGACCTCAGTGACGAGACCCACGGAAATGCAATGGGAGCAGGTATGGCTGATATTGGCACCAAGCGAATGTTCGACAAGATCGACTTTGATGCTGCGTATCCAAATGCCTTGACCTGTACAGTGCTCATGGGAGCTAAGGTCCCAGTCATCTTCAAGAATGACAAGACTGCCATGCAGGCTGCAATCTTTACGTCTGTTGGTATCGATAAGGAGAATCCTCGGATTGTTCGCATCGCAAACACTTCCCACATTTCGACCATCATTGTTTCAGAGGCCTTAAGAAAGGAAGTTGAAGCGAATGACAAGCTTGAACTATTGGAAGCGTTTGCAGAGGTTGAATTTGATGAGCAGGGAAATCTAGACCTGTAATAAAAGGAGTTTTGTATATGGCTGATCGTAATGTAGAAGTCAATCCACGGATTGTTTCGGCGATTGAAAAAGAAAGCAACGCTGTATCCCAGTATGGGGTCAGTGATATTATCTCCCTGATCAAGGGCGGGAGAGTAGAAAGGGCTACCGGACATGCCTTCCATTTCTCCTCTGCAAAGTTGGCGCAAGATGTTTCCCTGCAGGTGAAGAGTGCTGTAAAGGCTGAGCTTCTTGCAAACAAAGATGATAGCCCGCTTTTGCACTACGCTTCATACAGCGTGCTCATGGCCGTGGGACTTTCCAGTGCCCTGATCAAATGGAATGTCCAGAAAAGTTTCAAAGCGGAGGAAATCACTGCACTGCAAAGCTTCTATGCTGAGCTTGTCAGTACCATTCCTGCAAGCAACAAGGCAAGTAAGGCCCTTCTTGAGGAGTATGCCGAAGAGGTCTATCACAGGTACCTCACCGAAGCACGAAGTAAAGAAGAGGCTGCAGAGGGCAAGGCAAAGGTCTTGTCAGGATCCCTGTCAGACTATGTGAAGATGATGATCGAAGAAGTTCACCAGTCGAGCCTCTACGCTTACGAGATGAACAGCGTCGGAGACCCTCTTGAAGCTGAGACTGTCTGGGGCAATGACTACGGGCTCTTCTTGCAGTTTGCACTCTGGTGCGGCGCTTCTTTCCAGACCACCAACCCCCCTCTGGTCAAGGCCGCTTGGGATACCTATCCAGAAGACTGGAAAAACAGGACTTCTGCACTGTACAAGAGCCTCGATTTCTCCAAGTTGGAAAGTGGGGCGATGGATTTGGACCAGAAGAAGGTTTCCGCCCTCACCTACACTGTAGTTGAGAAGAGTTGCCTCTTGGTGCGTGACATGTACCTCCAGTGTGCTGGAAGGCTCGGCTTTGTCTGCTATCAGGTAAATCCTAACCATCATGACAATGCCTCCCTGATGGTTGATGAGATCAGGTTTGTCCACGCCATGATGACCCAACGCCTTGGAAACGGGTATGAGCCGAACATCTCGTTCAAGATTCCTGGTACCCTCGGAGGGCTCAAGGCAGCTGAGATTGTCGGCAAGGATGGGATTTCCATCACAGTGACCCTCTCTTTCAGTGTTTTCCAGGCTGTTGAGTTTGGCAAGGTGCTTGCAAAGAGTACCTCTGCAGTAAGCTCTGTTGTTATCATGAATGGCCGATTGGCCTTCCCTGTCCGTGACCACCTGCTTGAGTTGTTCCCTGAGGATAAGGAGACGTATCTCAAGAGTTCTGAACTTGTAGGTGTTGATGTCACCAAGCATCTCTACGAGAAGCTCTATGCATCGAAGGCAGAGGGTGGCTTGGAAATCGATCCTAAGCGCGTACGGATAATGAACGCCTCCTTGAGAATTTATGGTTCTGAGATTCCAGATGTTCTTGAAGTTTGGGGCAGCCCCAGCATCACCATTTTCCCGAACGTAAGGCACGCCCTGAACATAAAG
>CAYMRN010000020.1:0-11536 GCA_964392855.1 uncultured Sphaerochaeta sp. | reverse complement strand
GGAGAGGATAGTGGACGTTGCATATCCTGCAATGAGGGTAACCCCTGTGTAGAGCGCATACTGAAGGAAATATTTTCCCACCCTTTTGTCAAAGCCAAAGCGGTAGACCACATACGGCTCTATCCAGAAACTGGTGGCCAAGACACTTGCTGAGGCGCCTACCAGAACCCCAAGGACCCCAAACCTTCTTGCCAGCACTATCGATACCACCAGATTGATCGCTGCTTGCAACAAGGATTTGTACCGGTCGTACCAGAACAACCCTAAGGAGTCCTTGAAAGCGAGCACAGGCCTTCTCATGCCTGCCAGGTAGTAGTTGAGGACAATTACAAACACGATGTCCTGGGGAAACAGGTACGCCCTGCCCAGCCATAGGGCGATGAAGGGGTTGCACAAAAAATAGAGGCAAAGGGCAGTGAACCCATATACCCAGGCAGAGATAAAATGCAACTCGTCAAAGAGGTTCTTGCTTCCCTTGGCACCTCTCTCGGCAGAGAGGTTGCCGATACTGGCTGTGATGGAAGAGAAAATGATGCCTACAATACCTCCGACAGAACTTTGCAGCAAGGTGTAGTTGGCAAAGAGGCCGGCACTGGCTAGACTCACAAACCGTACCAAGATGATGCTATCGGTCCCATTGACCAATACGCCTCCCACCTTATGGAATGTCAGGGCAACGACGTTTCTCTTGATCTTCTCCTTATCGTCTCTGGAAAGGGTCACCTCTGTTTCCTCTTGCAAGTAGGGGTATAGTGAGTTGACCCGAAGTGTTATGGCGAGGTTTTCCCCAATGGTACATAGGAGCAGCACCACAAGAAAGAGGATATAGTCTCCAGTCACTATCAGGACCAGGATCTGCAGGACATGCTTGAGTATCTGAAAGCCATACAGATATATTGAGTTGATGTAGGATTTCTGGTCAGCGATGATGACAGTTCGTTTATAACCCAAGAAATAGCTACTGCCAGAGTTGAGGACAAACAGCAGGAAGATCACCTTCAGGTGGGGAATGGGAGGAACCTCTCTCATCATGATATGCAAAAAAGGGGTAAAGGCGAATCCCAACAGCAGTACCACACTCCCAATTATCCGATAGGCCCTCCTGTAGAGCTTCATCAGTGCCTGTATCTTGCGCTTCTCACCGAAGGCCAGGGGTTTGTAGAGACTGTAGCTTATGGCCCCTCCAAAACCCAGCTCGGCAAGGGAAAGTATCGTAAGGATATTGGCAAACAATCCTGAGATACCGAGATACTCCATCGAGAGGAACATCACAAAAACTTTGCGTGCGACAAAACCACTGATGTAGCTGAGGATCAGGCCAATGGTCCCTACCTGTATGTTCCGCACTGACTTATCTAATCTTGACACAGCAACCTCGTCTGGTAAGCGTTCTTCGGCATAAAAAGGTAGAGCACCAGAATCTACCCAAACTGATACTACCACATAAACATTGTCACCCTTTCCGCACTGACTTGCCAGCACTTAGTTCAAGTCATGTCTCTTCATCATTCTCCAGAGGGTGCTCGGGTGTATTCCCAGTTTTTGAGCCGCCTCACGCTTTGTCCTGCTATTTTCAAGCACTTGGACAAGGACCTCCTTCTCACTCATGAGAACTGCTGAGGCAAGGTCACTCTCTACGGAAGTGTTCTTCTTGTAGGAAATGGGCTCATCAAGGTACTCCATCACATCCTGCAGATTTGCGGTATTTCCCTCGAGAAGGACACAAAGGCGCTCGCAGAAGTTTTCGAGTTCGCGTACATTGCCTGGCCAGCTGTAGTTCCTGATGGCATCTAGAGATTCTGGTGTGAGCCTGATCGCATTGTTACCCAGCTTCATCGTGTTTTTCCGGATAAAGTAGTTTGTGAGGTCAACAATATCTTGCGGTCGCCCCCTCAGCGGGGGGAGTTTCAGTTTCAGCACATTGAGCCGGTAGTAGAGGTCCTCCCTGAAATCCCCTCGATCGACAAGTTCTCTCAGGTTCTTGTTGGAAGCACTGATAATTCTTATGTCTATGGGGATGACCCTATCATGTCCAATTTTCATTATCTCACGTTCTTGCAGGACCCTGAGAAGCCTGCTCTGCAGCTTTGGAGAGATATCCCCAATCTCATCGAGGAAGATGGTTCCCAAGTGTGCAAGCTCGAAGAGTCCTGTCTTACCCCCCTTGGAAGCTCCGGTGAACGCGCCGTCCACATATCCGAACAGTTCGCTTTCCAGCAGCTCTTCGGGAAGGGCTGCACAGTTTATGGCAACAAACGGTTTTCC
The DNA here is from genome assembly GCA_964392855.1 of uncultured Sphaerochaeta sp. Lineage (GTDB taxonomy): Bacteria > Spirochaetota > Spirochaetia > Sphaerochaetales > Sphaerochaetaceae > Sphaerochaeta. The sequence continues at coordinate 9,271 of CAYMRN010000020.1, read as the reverse complement.
ACTTCTAATGCTCTTGTTATGGATACTCTGTGCAAAAAGCTCCTTTCCTGTGCCAGTTTCCCCGAATATATAAATATTGGAATCGACTTTGCTGAACTTTTTAGCAGTCCTGATACTCTCCTGCAACTGTATGTCATTTCCGACTATATCCTCAAAATGATATTTTGCGATCAGGCCTTTCGTGTGGAGCTTGGTTCGTATCTGCTCCTCAAGTTCCTGGATCTTGGATATTTTGGTGAAGGTGATCACCACTCCCGTATCCCCAGCGCAGACACAGTTGAAGGTATAGAGTTTCTGCTGAATTTTCACTATTTCCCCCAGCAACTTGGTCTTGCCTTCAAGGACCGACTGGATATCAAGTTGCGGGAGGATATCAAGGGCATGGACAACCTGATGCTCATCATCAAGACCATCGAGGACCTTTTTCGCATAGTTGTTCGCTGTCGTGATGATCCCTTTATTGTTCACTGACAAAATCCCCTCAAACGAATAGTCCATTATTCCCTTGAAACGGTCGGATTTCTCGCGTTCCTGTCTCATCAGACGGACGGTCCTGATAGCCTCATCGATCGATTGGAGGATTGTCTTTCGACCACTGAGGATCATGACATTATTGATACCAAGCCTTGAGGCGATTGATGTTCCGCTCTTTCCTGCAATGATTGCATCAGCACCCTCCTGATGTGCTTTGAGGATTGTAGCCTCAAGCTCGAAGGGATCAGAGACCAGGTAGCTTACAATCTCGCAGGGGAAGACACTCTCAATCTCCTCAATGCCGTAGACCGTATTGAGCGGACCGATCACGGCGATCTTCTTAGGGTCATGGGTCTTTATGCAGGTATGTAGGGCAACAGTGATGTCAAAACCCGTTACGGATATGGGAAGGACAGGGACATGCGTCGCCTTGAGCCTGTTTGCCGAGTAGCCACGTGCAATGACTATATCAGCATTGGCAATGTCTTCCGTAAAGCTCTGGTCGATCTCGTCAACGGTCTTGAAGATGATTGAAGGCTGGATGAACGACCGGTCAGGGTGCTCACTGAATATTTCGCTTATAGTGACCTTCATCAACTCATAGGGGACAAGGAAACAAATATGTATCATGAGGAACATCCTCCTTTAGATTGCATGGACGCAATATATCTTGCACGCAAACAATCAAATGAGCAAGCAATACTTTCAGATTATTGTTTTGGAAACAACCCTTAGGAAGCAATGTATGGAATGAGGGTGCTTATTATCAATTTTACAAAGGATTTATCTGCAATAAGTTATTTTTCAATTGTATGTTGGCACTCTTTGTGCATCGAAATGAGAATATTGAGAAAAATGTATAGAGGAGCATAAGCCATGAATTATGACTTGTTGTTTTCCAGTTCCTTATCCAAAAAAGTGGAATTGGCAATTATTGGTGTTGGAGGGTTTAACCACTCCTTATTTGTATATGGGATGAGGAACGACAAGCTTTCAATTCGTGTCCTGTGCGGACGCAATATCCAAAAGTGTCATGCCGCATACATCTCTAGCGGTGTGAAAGAGGAGAACATCGTACACTGTACGGAAAAAGAGACTGGACTGAAAGCGTTTGCTGAGGGGAAGTCGCTTATCTTCGATGATGTTAAGCTTGCCATGGAGATGCCCTTCGATGTTGTCGTAGAAGGGACAGGGAACCCTGAAGTTTCAGCTACGTATGTGCTCCATGCCATTGAGAACCGCAAGCATGTGGTAGCTGTCACCAAGGAATCAGATTCGGTTGTTGGGCCTCTGCTCGCAAAGAAAGCAAGGGAGAATGGTGTCATTTATTCCCTCGCCGAAGGCGATCAGCCCTCACTTTTGATCGGATTGGTCACCTGGGCACGCACTGCAGGGCTGACGATCCTAGGTATCGGAAAAGCGAGCGAATATGATTTCATATATGATGTACAGGAATCAACTGTAGAGGTGCTTGGCAAAAAGGTGCACATTCCGGATTTCGCAGATGTATGGGACCTGGGTGATGATTATGAGGCTACCCTGAAGAAGAGGAGCAAGATGCTTGACATGTTCAAGCAACGGGCAGTGCCCGACCTCGCCGAGATGTCGATTGTCTGCAACCACCTTTCAGATTTTGATCCTGATGTCGAGTCATTCCACTATCCGGTGGCCCGCACCCTGGAAGTACCCGACCTGATGTGCCCTGGGAAAGAGGGAGGCCTGTTCAGTGGGAGTAGGAAGATTGATGTGTTCAACTGTCTTCGTCGTACTGATGAACAGAGCATGGAAGGTGGGGTGTTTGTCGTCGTAGCCTGCGATGATGAGGAGACTTGGCAAGTGCTGAAGGACAAGGGAGTCCCTGTGAGCAGGAATGGCAAGACTGCCATGATCTACTATCCTGCCCACTATCTTGGGTTTGAAGCGGTCTTTAGTGTGCTCTCCGTTGGGCTGCTTGGATTACCCACCAGCTCGGACAACCCTACTCCTCGTTACGACTTAGTGGCAAAGGCAAACCGCGACATCAAAAAGGGAACTCAACTGAAGGCTGTTGGTCACCACCACGTCATCGAAGGGTTCGATGGGATTCTTCGTCCGGCTGCTCGGATCGACGAAAACACCCAACTTCCCTATTATCTTGCAGACAATATGAAGCTGAGCAAGGACATAAAGGCAGGAGAACTCCTTACTGCTGACATGGTTGAGGTTTCTCAGGAGGATACTGTCCTTTGGTCGCTGCGCAGGGAACAGGATGATGTATTCCTACAGTAGGAGAAGGCATGAGGAAACTAGGTGTTATAGCTGATGATTTTACCGGGGCAACCGATATCGCCGGATTCTTAGTGGACAATGGGGTGGCTACAGTCCAGACCAATGGGATACCCTCCCCAGATTTCAATGTGGAAGCCGACTCCTATGTGGTCAGCCTCAAGTCAAGGTCATGTGCAAAGGAGGAGGCTGTCAGGGATTCCCTTGCCGCCCTCAAGTGGCTTCAGGATCAGGGGTGCGAGCAGATTTACTTCAAGTACTGCTCAACCTTCGACTCAACGGAGAGGGGAAACATCGGTCCTGTGACCGATGCCCTGATGGAAGCTCTGGATACTGAGCAGACGGTCATCTGTCCAGCGCTCCCTATCAATAAGAGGACCGTCTATAAAGGGTACCTGTTCGTCAATGACCAGCTTCTCAGCGAATCGGGGATGAGAAATCATCCAGTCACCCCGATGAAGGATTCCAAACTCTCCCGACTGATGGAAAACCAGTCGAAAGGGAAAGCTGATACCCTGACAATCGACACGATGCAAGAAGGTGTCGAAGCGGTGCGACAGTTCCTTGCCCAATCACGGGCTAGGGGGTGCAGCTACGTGATACTCGATGCAATCTCCCAAGATCACCTCGATATCGCAGCCAAGGCAATTTCCGATATGCCCCTGATAACCGGTGGGTCAGGGCTTGCAGCCTCCTTGTCAAAGCTCAATCCAGAACAAAAAAAGGGAGTCAGGGCAGCGATGTCCGCAGGCAGGCCCAAGGTTGCCAAGACGATCATTTTTTCCGGTTCATGCTCTGAAACAACAAACAGGCAGGTCGCCAGCTACAACAACAGTGCTGATGGCCTAAAAATTGATAAGGATGCCTTGTTACAAGATCCAAGTGCCTATACAAACGAGGTGCTCGGCTGGCTTATCCCCCGCCTTGATGATCCGTTCGCTCCAATGGTATACGCAACGGTCCCAGCCGAAGAGCTTGAGCTCTCTAAAGAGAGGTATCCTGCCGGGTTGCTGGAAACAACAATTGAGGAGTTTTTTGGTAATCTCGCCCTAGAGCTACGAAAAATGGGAGTCCGGAACTTTATAACAGCAGGAGGGGAAACCTCAGGGACGATTGTCCAGAGCCTTGGGATATCAGCCTTCCACATCGGACCGCAGATCGATCCCGGCATCCCCTGGGTGAAGGCAGTCGACCAGGATATCTATCTTGCACTCAAGTCGGGTAATTTCGGCACCGATGATTTCTTTCTGAAGGCCCAGAGGGAGATGATATGAAAATCACGAATGAGGAGACTCTGAAGCCAGGGCAGAAAGAGTCATACAACCGTTGTAACCATGCAAGACGTTATTGAAGATCCTGTAGGAGCTTCAATTCCCTAGAACGAAAATAGATAGTAATTAGAATGGAGGTACATGCAATGGCAGTAATTACTCGCGCAGCTCTCCTTAAAGGTCCCTACGACATAGACCTGATCGAGAAGAAGCTAGTATGTGGTGATGATGATGTGATTGTAAAGAATCATCTGATGGGTATCTGCGGGTCGGACAAGGCTTTCTACCGAGGAAAACTTCCTCCGAAGACAGCTGAGTTCCGTCACGAACCAAAGTTCCCTTTCCCCCTTGGACATGAAAGCGGTGGCATCATCGTGGAAGTGGGGTCAAAAGTGGCTGACTACAAGGTTGGCGATGAAGTCATTGCCTTTGGCTGGAACAACAACTATGCCGATTACTTCATATCCAAGACTTGGCAACTGCAACCCGTACCCAAAGGCCTCGGCATGGACTTGGCAAGCCTCGGCGAACCCATATCCTGCGCTATGTATTCCGGTCTCAACTCCCAGGTTCAACTCGGCGATACAGTGGTGATCATGGGCGGGGGATTTGCAGGACAAATTATTGCCCAGTGCTCTAAGGCGAAGGGAGCCCACAAGGTGGTAGTCGTCGATACACTCGAAGGCAAACTGAAGATTGCCAAAAATCTGGGAACCGACGTGACCATCGACATCACCAAGGAGGATCCGGTTGAGATCGTCAAGGAGATGACAGGTGGTGTAGGAGCTGATGTTGTCGTCGAAGCGGCAGGGAGCGCAGAGTCCTTCAACGCTGCTTCTGAGATGATCAGGCATAACGGCAAGTTCGTTTTTTACAGTTGGGTAACCGAACCTATCAAGCTCAACATCAGCCGCTGGCATGATGAAGGGTTGCAGTTCATCAACACCTGTCTCGTCCATCATACCTGGCATGAACGGTATGTATGGACACCAGAAACCCTTCGGCCGGTTATTTTAGGGCAGATTGATATCAACTCCCTCATAACCAACGAGTTCAAGCTTGAGGAAATCAAGGAAGCTTTCGAACTTGCAGACAAGGATGATACGGCCATAAAGATTGTGCTTCGCCCGTAATTTGGAACCTGTGCATCACTACAGGGAGCTGCAGTGTAATTCATTGCAGTTTCCTGTATAAGATTGGGTATACCCTTTCGATGGCGCCCCCTACTGTTTGCAAAAGAACAATAGTTGCAATATAAGGAATGCGAGAATGCAATCGTTTGGGTTTGAATCTTGTGTATAGGGGTAGGAGTTGACGAGTCCATTTTTTCTAGCTTGTTATAATGACTATAGTTACAATTATTTATAACATATTTGTGTGTATTGGCACGGGTTGTGCATTTACTATAGAGACTGTAACAATATATGCAGTCACGGACCTGCAAGCAATTGCAGGGAAGGTCTGCTTAAGATTGCTGCAAGAATAAAAAAAGGAGTACGGAATGAAAAAAGCCTTGATTGTGTTTCTCTTGGTGTTGTTCTCAATGGGAATGGTTAGTGCCCAAGGGTCAAAGGAAGCATCAGAAGCCTATCCCAAACGCCCAATCGAATTTGTAGCACCCGCTAGCGCTGGCGGTGGTACCGACACGTTCTGTCGTCTTATCGTTGATATCATCAACAAAAATAAGCTTATCGACGGAAACATCGTGGTCATCAATAAGCCCGGTGGCGGCGGAACGGTAGGTGCTGCATATGCTGCAGACAAGAATCGTGATGGCAACTATACTCTTGTTGCAATCAATGGTGCCCAGGCACTGGGGTTGCGGGCAAGCAAAGAGGTTAATGCCTCGGATCTCGTTCCCATTGCATCCCTTGCCATGGACAACGTGCTGTTCGTCAGTGTAACCGACTCCCCCTACAAGAGCTTTGCTGATGTCATCGCTGCCGCGAAGAAGAACCCTGGTGGAGTATCCGTAGGTTGTGCTGACAACTTGGACAAGCTCTGTGTCGAGATGATCAACCAGGAGGTTGGAATCGAGCTGAACGCAGTCTATTTTGACAGTGCTGGAGAGATCTCGGGTGCAATGCTCGGCAAGCATGTCGCCTTTGGTATCATGAACCCCAACGAATGTATCGGCCAGGTTCAGGCTGGGATGATGACCCCCCTCGCTGTCTTCACAGAAAAAAGAATTGGTGGTGACTTTGAGTCAGCCCCCACCTTTGCTGAACTGGGGTATCCTAATATTAAGTTCCAGATGTTCCGTGCAGTAATGGGCGGATCCGGAATGACTGCAGAGACAGTCGATTTCTGGTCAAAGGTATTTGAAAAGGTAGCTGCAACTGACCAGTGGAAAAATGATTACATCAATAAGAGTGCCCTTGACGGCACGTATATGGGTTCTGAAAAGTTTGGTCCCTATGCAACAGAGAATTCTGAACAGCTTTACCAGATGGGTAAAAAAATCGGACTCTTCGAATAATCGCCTAGAAACCAAAGAATCTTAACGACATGAAGAGGAGAATACACCCTCTCCTCTTCATGAATGTAATGACAGGACGGCTTTGCATATGGATATAATATTAGTTATCATCGAAATCATCATTGCAGTTGTTTGGATACAGCAAGGCGTCGTTCGATACGAATTCTGGAAAAGCGGAAGGCCCGGCGGAGGATTCATCCCGGTTATTTTCGCCAGTATTGTCCTTGTAGGTGCCCTTGCGATTCTGATTAGGGAACTCATTGGGAAAAAAAGTGCGAAAGAAGAGAAGAAGTATACCTTTGAACCAAACGCATTCATGCCAGCAGCAGCAGCAGTACTCGGAGGCTTCATGCTGCAGGTCGTCGGCATCGTATTGTCTGTATTCCTCTTTACTTCTATCTGGATGCGATTTCTCAGTAAGTATTCATGGGTGAAGACCCTTATCGCAAGTAGTCTGTTTACCCTGTTCATTTACGGAATATTCAGATTGTGGCTTAGTGTTCCGTTCCCGCAGGGATTTATTTTCCAACTATTCTAAAAGGGGAGACACAGTATGGGTAATTTTGACCTTCTAATGCAGGGATTCGGATCCTCCCTTACGGCTACGAACATATTTCTGGCAATCGCTGGCGGATTTATGGGACTATTTGTCGGAGCAATGCCAGGGATCGGGGCAGTGACAGGAGTCGCTTTGCTGCTTCCTCTGACTTTTAAGATGAATCCCACCTCTGCAATAATCATGCTTGCAGGAATTTACTATGGAAACATGTATGGAGGCGCTTATAGTGCCATCCTCCTCAATATCCCAGGAGACTCTCCAGCTGTTATGACTGCCTTGGATGGATACCCGATGAGCAGACAAGGAAAGGCGGGGAAGGCACTGTTCGCAGCGAACATTTCCTCGTTTATCGGAGGGTCAATCGGTATCGTTACCCTGACGCTTTTTGGGCCTTTTTTGGCAAAAATCGGCCTTAAATTTGGTCCTGCTGAGATTGCTGCACTGATCCTGCTTGCACTTACATCAATCGGATGGTTGCTTGGTGAGGACCCGATGAAGGGTATTGTTGCCTCAGCCCTTGGGATCCTCATATCGACTGTTGGAATGGATACGATGGCAGGAGGCGTTGGCCGCTATACCTTCGGATCGGTGAACCTACTCGGGGGGTTCTCTTTCATTCCCCTGGTAATCGGTATGTTCGGACTATCCCAGGTGATGGACCTGATGTCCAAGAAGGAGGAGAGTGATTCCCTTACCACCGGACCCCGCCTCACCCTTAGGGAGAGTATCCTTGATCGCTCTGAGTTGAAGAGGGTTATCCCTACGGCATTTAAGAGTGCTATCCTTGGAAACTTCGTAGGATTCCTTCCTGGAGCCGGTGGAACTACCGCGTCTTTCCTCTCCTACGTGCTTGAGAAGAAAACTGGGAAGAACTCCGCTGAAATGGGCAATGGTGCCATTGAGGGTGTCGCGGCATCGGAGGCAGCCAACAATGCAGCTGCTGTCGGTGCCTTTGCACCTCTGCTTACCCTCGGTATCCCGGGATCGGGAACCACCGCAGTGCTTCTTGGGGGACTCATGATGTGGGGGCTCCAGCCAGGACCTCTGCTATTCATCCAGCAGACAGACTTTGTCTGGGGTCTCATCAGCTCGATGTATATCGGCAATATGGCTTGTATTCTTGCTGGGCTTGTAATGATCCCGTTCTTGATGTCGATCCTTAAGATTCCCAGAGGAATCATCTCTCCCATGATCGTCCTTGTTTGCATTGTGGGTGCCTATTCTGTTAACAACAATATGTTTGATGTCTGGTTCATGATAGGTGCGGGTGTCGTCGCCTATGTGATTCAGAAACATAATTATCCCGTAGCCCCAATTCTTTTGGCATTCGTCCTAGCTCCTCGCTTTGAACAATCGATACGCAGAGCCTTCAGCATCTCCAATGGAAGTGTGAAGATATTCATCGAGAAGCCGATCTCAGCAGTCCTGCTCATAATCACTGCCTTCTTCATCCTTTCTCCAACTGTGATAAAGCTGGTTAAAAAGATGCGGGCAAAGTAGGGAATACCCACACCATGAGGAGGCCGTTGCTCAACAAGCAATGGCCTCTTCTCTATCTGACTGGCTTTCCCTGTGGAAACAAGCATGTGTAGCCTTAGTTGCCAACATCCACCAGGATAGTGACTCATGCCCTGAAAAACGCTAAAAGCCCTTACCCATACAAAACAAGCCTCTCACTTCTAATGATGGCTTAAAAACACCTTTACACTTAGATTTTACTCGATACTAGCCTTTAGAGGCCTTGATAGCTTCCCTGTACTCGCTCCTGTAGCGCTTGAACAGAAGGCGGAACGCTTCACTGCCATAGTCGGCATAGGTCCAGGGAAGAGCCTTGAACTCACCCTTTTCATAGAAGAGGGTGACCTCTGCATAGATCCCGTCCTTGAGGGGAATGCGGTGGGAGCGGTTTTTGGTGGTAGCCAGGATAAGGTTGGCCATGCTCAGATGTCCGGGATCGAGGTTGATGCTCCTACCCCCTTCTTTCTTGAACCGCTCTTCGATCGTGTTGGTGATGAGCTTCGCTTCTGCCAGGCTGGAGGGGTCTTGGAGTTTTTCAAACACCAGGAAAAACCTCTGGGGATTAGCACCCATCTCCTGGTCGTAGTAATCGGTAAAGGCGAAGGGAACAGCTTCGCTCATCTCTAGGATGGGACCAAACTTCTCAGAAAGAAGGGAGAAAAGCTCAGGATGGGAGTCCTCAGCTGTTGAGAGGACACCCATCAC
>CAYMRN010000019.1:2654-11677 GCA_964392855.1 uncultured Sphaerochaeta sp. | reverse complement strand
GCTGCGCTGCAGTCTTTGCCTTTCTTCGGGAACACGATCAGATCCCGGTCAAAGGGTAGCTTGTCAATCTCATCACGCTTCAGGGCATACTTGAAGATGACCTTCAGGTTCATGATGAACTTCTCGCAGGTAGGCTTGTCATATTTCAGGCCAGCAGCATAGACAGAGAAGTCGGCAATATCCTGAGCGGTGATGCCATACTCCTTTTTCAGTTTTTCACAGCTGATGACAAACTCATGCATACATACGCCTCCATAGGGTATGTCAAAGTGAGCTTCCAGCTTTTTCTTGAGATAGTTTGCATTCAGCACAGCGTGCGATGACGCTGCCCTGATGCCTTCGCTTCCCATGCGCAAGATATAGACGTATGCACGCAGGAATACCAGGAAATTCCCCCAGAACATGCTCACTTTCCCTATAGAGAGGGGGATATCCCAGTTGTAGGCATAGCCGCCGTCTGTCAGCATGATGTCCGGTTTGGGCAAGTACGGCCTCAGGGTGTCATTGACCATCACAGGCCCGCTACCCGGCCCTCCTCCCCCATGGGGGGTGGAAAAGGTCTTGTGCAAATTGAGGTGCAAGACATCAAACCCCATATCTCCCGGCGTTGCCATCCCCATGATGGCATTGAGGTTTGCCCCGTCATAGTAGAGCAGCCCACCACACTCATGGACAGAGGAGGAGATCTCCAGGATATCCTTCTCAAACAGGCCTAGGGTATTGGGGTTGGTGAGCATAAGGGCGGCCACACCATCATCAAGCTTGCTCTTAAGGTCTTCAATGTCTACAAGCCCCTCTTTGTTGCTGGCCACGGAAACCACCTCAAAGCCGTTCATCACAGCACTTGCAGGGTTGGTCCCATGGGCAGAGACGGGGATAAGCACCTTGTTGCGCCCAGTCTCCCCCCTATCCAGGAAGTAGGCACGGATCATCTTAAGGCCAGCATACTCCCCATGGGCACCAGCACAGGGCTGGAGGCTTCCCCAGCTCATTCCGGTGATGGAGGAGAGATCCTCCAAAAGGTTGTACATTATGGAAAGGGAGCCTTGAGCGGTAGAGAGATCCTGCAAGGGGTGAATATTCGTGAAGGAGGGAAACTGGGCTATGATCTCACCGAGTTTCGGGTTGTACTTCATGGTGCACGAACCCAGGGGGTAGGGACCATTGTCCACACCGAAAGATCGGGTTGAGAGTTTGGTAAAGTGGCGCACCACATCCAGCTCGGCAACTTCAGGAAGCCTTGCAGCCTTTTCACGCAGCAAGGAGGGCGGCAGCTCGGGCAGGGCCTGCTCAAATCCCCTGGGAAGGTCCAAGGGCGGAAAACAATAGGCTTTGCGCCCACTCTTAGATTTGTCTATCAATAGTGGCTCACTCATTTCATCACCCTCCTGGCGGCCGCAAGATAGAGCTCAAGCTCCTCGCGGCTGCGCTTCTCAGTCACTGCTACCAACAGGACCAGCTCATCCTTCGGCTCACGCGTCAGGCTCGACAGCCTGACACCGGCAAAGATTCCCTCATTGCGAAGCTCCTGCATGAACTTTCGCATCCTCTTGGCATCAGAAAACCTCAAGGGGAACTCACACCAGAAAGGGACATCCCATACAAGGGTCACCCCCGGAAGCTGGGCAAGGTGGTAGGCAAGGTAATGTGCCTTCACATAGCTTTGGCGTGCTGCCTCAACCATTCCCGACCACCCAAGCGAGGAGAGGTGTATCGTGGTCATCAGTGCAGCGAGTGCCTGGTTGGAGCAGATGTTGCTGCTCGCCTTCTCCCGCTTGATATGCTGTTCCCGGGCCTGCAAAGTCAGCGTATACCCACGACGACCCTGTCCGTCCACAGTCGCTCCGACAATACGCCCTGGAATCCGACGCATCAGAGCCTTGGTGACGCCCATGTAGCCACAGGAAGGCCCCCCGAAGGCGAGAGGAAGGCCAAGGGCCTGTGTATCGCCAACGGCGATGTCAGCCCCCCACTCTGCGGGGCTCTTTTGCATGGCAAGGGAGAGGATGTCACTGCTGATGGCAAACAGGCACCCCTTCGCATGCAGCTGAGCGGCTACAGTGCTAAAGTCCTCCAACAGGCCGTAGCGGTTGGGGGTCTGCACTATCAGGCCTGCCACCTCTTCAGTGAGAAGGGACTCCAGATCCCTAAGGTCTGCAACCCCCTGCTTCTCCTCAATGAGGCGGATCTCATTGCCAGTACCAAGCGCCCAGGTCTCGAGCACCTGTAGGGTGAAGGGGTGGATGGTGGAGGATACAAGCACGGCCTTGGACTTGCGCTTGGCCCCTATCATGATGGTCGCCGCTTCTGCTGCAGCGTTGGCCCCATCATAGAGGGAAGCATTGGATACATCCATGCCGGTAATCTCACAGATCATGCTTTGGAACTCATAGATCACCTGCAACAACCCTTGGCTCATCTCAGCCTGGTAAGGTGTATAGGCAGTGACAAAGGAAGGCAGAGCGGCCAACGTCTGCACGGTGGCAGGGACCAGATGGTCATAACAGCCGCACCCCAGAAAGGGGATGCCGCTGATATTCCTTTGTGCTATGGCGGTAATCATCCTCAGCACTTCATCTTCGGTCCGACCATGGCTTATGGGAACTGAATCACTGAGCAGAAGGTCCTCTGTCAATGATGCATACAACTCTTCAATCGAATCCACTCCAATGGCTTCCAGCATTCTCCGCCGGTCCTCATCGGTATGGGGTATATAGGGATAAACCACACGCTCCTCCTCATTTGTCAGGGCAAACCAACGCCGCCAGTTTTCAGGCGGCGTAGGACGTTTTCTACAAGCTCTCTAGAAACTCAGCATATGTGCTGGCATCCAGTAGCGCATCATAGTCACTGCTCTCAAACCCACCTAGCACATACAGGTAATGCTTGTAGCAGTCGGTATTGATCAGCTCAGGAGAGTCATCAAGATCTTCATTCACCGCCATAACCTCACCTGCAAGGGGGTTGATGATAGCCGAAGCTGCCTTGACGCTCTCGACAGTTGCTATCTCCTCGTTCTTGCTAAAGGTGTCTCCAACAGAGGGCAGTTCGACATATACAATCTCTCCAAGCTCACTCTGTGCGTGATCGGTAATGCCCACATAGGCCTTATCGCCGTCAAGACGGACCCATTCATGGTCCTTGCTGTACTTCAAGACTTCAGGGATGTTACTCATCTCTTACCTCCAAACAGATTCATGCTACCATCACCATCAACCAATGTCGAGAGGGAAAAACTCCTCAAGGAACTCCAAGTCAAGCTCGGGATAGAGTTTGAACTGTGAAACCAAGGCAGCAACTTTTGCCTTTGCCTCCTTCATTGCCCCCTCCTCGGTCACAAACCTGGCCTTGCTCAAGGTCCCGGCATTCGCTCCTTTGGTGATCACAGCAGCACTGGTGTTCTTCAGAACCAAGGCAATGATGGAGGCTATCTCCTGCATCTCCTTGGCGCCCATGCCCAAGGTGGTCACAGCAGGGGTTCCGATTCTCAGGCCGCTTGTGTACCAAGGCCCGTTAGGGTCAAAGGGGAGGGCGTTTCGGTTCAGCGTCACCCCGCATTCGCGTAGGGCGCTCTCTGCCTGCCGTCCGTTAAGACCGAAGGTGCGAACATCCAGAAGCATCAGATGGTTATCGCTGCCTCCGGTAGCCACAGTAATCCCCTCATCAATGCAAGCCTGGGCGAGGGCAGCTGAGTTTTCCACAATTTTCTTAGCATAGGTGACAAATGAAGGCTTGAGAGCCTCGACAAAGGAGACGGCCTTGGCAGCCATCACGTGGGGCAACGGGCCTCCTATGACCAGGGGGCAACCCTTGTCGACACTGTCGGCATATTCGCTTTTGCAGAGGATCATGCCCCCACGCGGGCCACGCAGGGTCTTATGGGTAGTTGTGGTGACCACATCAGCCCAGGCTACCGGGTCATACTCACCGGTAAAGACCTTCCCAGCGACAAGACCTGCAAAGTGGGCCATGTCTACCATGAAGACAGAGCCCACACTGTGAGCGATCTCGGCCATGCGCTTGAAGTTGATCTTCCTTGGATATGCACTATACCCGGCGAGCAGGATCAGGGGCCTGATCTCTTTTGCAAGCCTTTCTATCTCATCATAGTCGAGCAGCCCTGTCGCCTCATCGACTGAGTAGCTGTACGCATCGAACATCTGGGCAGACACGTTTTGACGGTATCCATGGGTAAGGTGACCGCCACTGTAATAGTCCAGGCCGAGGATCTTCTGATTACCCAGCTTTTCGCGAACACTATCCCACGCCTCACGACTGAGGTCGCTCGGATTGGTAATGCCGAGCTCCTCCAACGTGGGCACCTGGACCTTGGCATGGAGAATGGCCCAGTAGGCGACCAGGTTTGCATCAGCTCCGCTGTGAGGCTGGACATAGGCATGTTCTGCACCAAACAGGAGGCAGGCCTTTTCACAAGCAAACGCTTCGACTGCATCCACATTGTCGCAACCTGCATAGAAGCGGTGGTAGGCATACCCTTCACTGTACTTGTCAGTAAAAAGATTCCCCATAGCAAGCTGTGAGTTCAGCGAAGAGAAGTTCTCACTTGCGATCAGCTTCAGATGAGTCCTCTGGTCCTTAAGCTCATTCACTATCTTAGCAGCAATTTCAGGGGTAACATCCGCTATTTTTTCCAAAGACGCCACGTATGCGACCATACCGGTATCAATGTCCTTGGTCCTAGACAGATACGCTTTCAATGCTTGTTTATCAGCCATATTTCACCTCATGCTATAGTTATCAATACTGCTATCTTGCCTATCCTCCATCGCTCTGTCAACGTCATAAGACAATTCAATAGAGGTAATTGCAATTTTATGGTTGATTTTTGCCCACGGGGGTCGTAAACTACATCGGTTGTGTCATTTTGCGGAAGGTCTGCAAAGGTTACACCGGACATCGTGAACTACTATATAACACAGGATACTCAACCAATGGAAAAAACGAACGCTCGAGAAACACTGGGAAGCCGACTAGGCTTCATTTTCCTCTCCGCAGGATGCGCTATCGGCTTGGGAAACGTATGGCGTTTTCCCTATATAACCGGACGATATGGAGGGGCAGCCTTTGTCCTGTTCTATATCCTGTTCCTCGTCATCCTGGGCCTTCCGGTCATGGTGATGGAGCTGTCCATCGGACGGGCAAGCAAACAGAACATAGGCCTTGCCTACAAGACCTTGCAACCCAAGGGGACCAAGTGGCACCTGTTCGGTCCTGTAGCCATCTTGGGAAACTATGTGCTGATGTTCTTCTACACGACCATTTCAGGGTGGTTGCTCGCCTATCTGTTCCATATGGCCAAAGGTGATTTCGTAGGACTTGATACTGCAGGGGTCGGAGGCTTCTTCGGCAACATGCTCGCATCCCCAGCCATGATGATCTTCTGGATGGTGTTGGCCACAGTCCTAGGCTTTATCCCTGTAGGAATGGGTTTGCAAAACGGAGTGGAGAAAATCACCAAGTACATGATGATGGGTCTGCTTGCCCTCATTGTTGTCCTGGCCATCAACAGTATCACCCTCAAGGGAGGGAGCGAAGGGTTGAAGTTCTACCTGCTGCCGGACTTTGCCCGTATGAGGGAGATAGGGACATTTGAGGCAATCTATGCTGCCATGGGACAGGCTTTCTTTACCCTGAGTCTTGGTATTGGTAGTATCTCCATCTTCGGCTCCTATATCGACAAGCAATACTCCCTTACAGGCGAAGCTGTACGAATTATAGGCCTGGACACCTTTATCGCTCTGGCAAGCGGACTGATCATCTTCCCCGCAGCCTTTGCCTTTGGGGTCAAGCCCGATGCCGGGCCTCCCCTCCTGTTCGTCACGCTTCCCAACATCTTCAACCAGATGGGAGGTGGAAGGATCTGGGGAACCCTGTTCTTCCTGTTCATGGGCTTTGCAGCCTTGAGCACACTCATTGCAGTATTTGAGAACATCGTAAGCTACTGGATTGATGTGCACCAGGTAAGCAGGAAAAAAGCGACGATCATCAACTGCGTTGTGATCATCGCCCTTTCCCTACCCTGTTTGCTAGGCTTCAATGTCCTTTCACACATCCAGCCCATGGGTCCCGGCTCAGGCATCCTCGACCTTGAGGATTTCATTGTAAGTTCAACCCTACTCCCCTTTGGGTCCTTGTTCATCACCTTATTCTGTACATCACGCTACGGATGGGGATGGGACAACTTCATCAAGGAAGCAGACACTGGCACAGGCCTGAAGTTCCCCAAAGCCCTGAAATACTATTTCAAGTGGATTCTTCCTGCAATTGTCCTGGTATTGTTCCTCAAAGGATATTGGGATATCTTTGTCAAATAGGCATATGTTGACAGGATTTCAGGTAAAGCTTATAATTTATTAGCTTTTAAGCAGATATTTGGAGGGCTTGTGGCCAAAGAAGAAGCAATTGAAGTGGAAGGCGTCGTACGCGAAGCACTTCCTAATACGATGTTCCGTGTGGAACTTCAGAACCAGCATGTTATCCTCGCCCATCTTTCGGGCAAGATGCGAAAACACTATATCAGGATAGTTCCTGGTGATACGGTGCGTGTAGCACTTTCTCCCTATGATTTGACCAAGGGTCGGATCATCTATAGAGAAAGGTAGAACTTACAAACACAATGGGCCGATTCTCGACCGAGAGTCGGCCATTTTTGTGCATGTCCCCATGCCTCAATGATCTGTGGGCAAATCAGCACAACTGGAATAGCTCCATTTCCCTTTATATGAGTAAAGTGCTCTTGATGAGGGCATACCCTCTGTGCACCCTTATTTCTGTTTCAGGATAATCCAGATAGCACCACTGCCACCATAGTATGCTTTGGGAGTGTACGCTTCAGTGACAACGCCGCTGCGACGGATTGCACTCATCGCGGCCTCCTTCAGCAGGGAGAACCCTTTGTCATTGTGCAGGCCCTTGCCCGTTATGATGGAGATCTTTTGCAGGCCTTTTGATGCACTCTCCCTGAGAAACTCTTCAGAGGCCTTCTCGGCCTCATGCACCTTCATCCCATGCAGGTCCAGCGTCACCTCAGGCTCCAAGGCCCTCAGTGCAGCGAGTGAGCGGAAGTTGGGCCTCTCCTCGTGCTTCTCCTTCATCGCCTTGGTAAGGGCACTCTTCTCATCAGAGACCTCATTCCATTTCTTGTAGGTATCGGCAAAGGACCAGGATACATTGCTCTCCTTTTTACGGTCCTCCTCAGCCTTATCCTCCAGAGCCTGTTCCATCTCCTTGGAGGGGAACATCTTCTCATCCTTTGGAATGGGAGCAGCTTGCCTCTTAGGCACTACCCTACGGTCCTTCTTGGGTGCTACACCTTCAAATTCATCAAGAAGCGAGCCAAAGTCTTTCTTGGGTACATACTGCTTGCTCGGCTTGATCGTCTCCTCTTTCTTGGCCTGTCTCTCTACCTTCTCACCATCCCATTCGGCCAAGATATCAGCAAAGGATCTCTCTACCTTAACCTTACTGTGACTCTTCATGCGTGCAGTGACGCCACCCAACTCACCTGTTGCCTCCCAAGCCTTGAGGATGTCCCCAAAGTTGGCATCAGGGTCATACCCCTTGATAAGAGGCTCCTTACGCTGGGATTGCACATTAGGCTCAGGTTTCTTCTCGATTTTCTTCTCGATCTTTTCGGGGACGACCTTCTTGATCTCCTCAAAGGGCCTATAGGCATCATCCGCAATAGGAAGACGGCTGTCACCAGCCGTCTCTTTTTTCTTTATCACTCGTTTCTTCTTGGCCATTTATACCTCTCGTACGTCCAACAGTTGGGAGACGAACGGTTTGATTATCTCCACCACCTTGCTGATGGGAGCACCTTGCACCTTGATGGTGCAGATGGCATTGGTCGGGTCTGTTCCCATGAAGGTTCCGAACGTGATGATATCAATGCCCTGCTCACTGAGGGCCTGGGATATCTTGGCGATGGTCCCCGGCTTGTCCTCAACGACAAAAGAGACCCTGATGCCAAAATGACGGGCACCAAACAGCTCCAACAGAATCTTAAACATATCGCTCTTGCTGACAATGCCAATGAGCTTATCGCCTTCAAGCACAGGCAGACAGGAGAGATCCTGGTCGACCATCATGCGGGCGGCCTCCTCAACGGTGGTGTCCTTGTTGATGGTGACTACATTTTTGCTCATCAGCTTCTTTACTGTCAGTTTGCTGAGCAGGTAAGCCATCTCATGGATGGATAAGCTGCTGGCCGGGGAAGGGGAAGCGTAGAGGATATCCTTTTCGGTGATAAGTCCTACCAGCTTCTTGTCCTTGTCCAAAACAGGAAGCCTATGCACCTTCTCCTGCTTCATCAGGGTAGAAGCCTCTGTAATTGACATGTCAGGAGTAGCTGTAACAGGGTTGCGAGTCATTCTTCGTTCGATAATCATATGATTCTCCTACCTACCATCTACCTATACTATAATTCAAGACCAGGCTAATATCCAGTCATTATTCACCTAGATATGCAGAGCGTACCCTTTCGTTCTCCAAAAGCGAAGCGGAAGCATCATGGAGGACAATTCTTCCATTTTCCATGACATAGCCCTCCGTTGAAGCCTTCAGTGCCATCCTGGCATTCTGCTCAACAAGGAAAACGGTGACATTGTCCTGCTTGTTGATGAGGTCTATCTTCTCAAAGATATCCGATATCACCAGAGGGGCGAGGCCCAAGCCAGGTTCGTCAAGCAAGATCAGGCGAGGAGCGCTCATCAGGGCCCGTGCAATGGCCATCATCTGCTGCTCCCCTCCTGAGAGGGAACGCGTCTTCTGCCTTCGTCGGGCCCCAAGTATGGGAAAGAAGTCATACATCGCCTCTTTGCGTTCGGCTATGAGGCTCTTGTCACGGACCATGAAAGCACCCATATCAAGGTTCTCTTCCACACTCATGTCAGCAAAGACTCTCCTACCTTCAGGGACAAGGGCAATACCCCTGGAAGCGATGATGTCGGTGGTGAGACCCTTGCCATTCTTCTTCGCATTACCGCCACCATTGCGCCCCT
>CAYMRN010000019.1:0-2644 GCA_964392855.1 uncultured Sphaerochaeta sp. | reverse complement strand
TCTTCGCCATCGAAGATGATCTGCCCCTCTACCAGAGGTTCCAGACCCACTATTGCTTTCAGAAGAGTGCTCTTTCCACTTCCGTTGGCTCCGATGAGACAGACTATATCACCTTGGCTCACATGCATGCTCACATTTCGCAATGCCTTGATGTTACCGTAGGTTACAGAAATATCCTCAATGGTCAGCAGTTCGCTCATGCTTCTTCCTTTCCGAGATATGCCTCGATTACGCTAGGGTTATGCTTGATCTCCCTAGGAGTTCCCTCTGCAAGTTTCTGGCCGTAGTTCAATACGGTTATGGTATCACAGATGTTCATGACCAGCTTCATGTCGTGCTCAATAAGCACGACTGTTACTCCCAGGTCACGAATCTTGCGGATGATACTCATCAGATGATCGGTCTCCTGAGGGTTCATGCCCGCAGCAGGCTCATCCAAGAAAAGCAGCTCAGGTTCGGTTGCCAAGGCTCTGGCGATCTCCAGTTCCCGCTGTTTCCCATAGGGAAGGTTCTTGGCCAGCTCATTCTTATACTGGCCCATGTCAAAGAAGTCCAGCCAGGAGTCTGCCTTCTCGTAGATCTCTTGCTCTTCCCTCTTGAGATAGACATAACTTTTCAAGGCGTTTACAAACCGCCCCTTTGTCTCGCTCTCCCCTGTCTTGAAGTGGCGCCCGATCATGACATTCTCCACAACAGAGAGGTCTTTGAACAGACGGATATTCTGGAAGGTGCGGGCAATGCCCAAGCGACAGATCTTATGGGCGGGGTAACCGGTTATTTCCTTGTTGTTAAAGAATACACGACCACTTGAGGGAATGTCCAACCCAGTCATATTGTTAAACAGGGTTGTTTTTCCCGCACCGTTAGGACCGATGAGGCCGGTAATGAGTCCCGACTCAACAGAAAAGTTCACTTTGTTGACAGCGACAACTCCACCATATGCCCTGGTGAGGGCTTCAGTTTCCAAAATGGTCATCCCTTGCCTCCCTTAGCACCGTAGGTGTGTTCTTCCCTACCAAGCAAGCCCTGAGGTCTCCAAATCATCATCACCACAAGGATCAGGCCAAACAGGATCTGCTTGAACTGGGGGGGGATGACACTGCTGAGGCCAGTCAGCTGGGGGAAGTAACTGATAAGTTGAATGATGAAGGTTCCCAATATTGCTGCCTTGAAGTTACCCATTCCTCCGAGGACAACCATGCACAAGACCATGACCGATACCATGAAGGTATAGGTACCTGGGGTGACGGAGAGGGAGAAGACAGCCTGAAGAGAGCCGGCAATACCAGCTACTGCAGCGCCAAGGATAAAGGCATACACCTTGTACTTGGTGATGTTGATGCCCATAGACTGGGCTGCTATCTCATCTTCACGTACTGCAGTAAGGGCTCGCCCCATCCTGGAACGTGCAAGACGCTGGAAGATAAAGTATGCTATCACCACAAAGATCGTGACCATCACCAAAAACGAATATTTCTTATAGGGGTTGATGGTAAGGCCAAAGAGAACCGGCATTGGGATCTTCTGGATTCCCATAGGGCCGTTGGTCATTGAATCCCAGTTGTTCAGGATATTGCGCACTATCTCACCAAAACCCAGCGTGGCAATGGCGAGGTAGTCACCCTTGAGTCGCAAGGTGGGCAGCCCGATAAGCAGGCCGAACAGGGCACTGATGATGGCAGCTACCGGCAACGTCGCCCAGAAGGACCAGCCAAATCTGGTGGCCAGTATGGCAGTGGCATAACTGCCGATGGCAAAGAAGCCGGCCTGACAGAGGGAGAGCATCCCCCCATAACCGGTTATGATATTCTGCCCGATAGCCATCAGGGCATAGATTCCCGTATAGATGAGTATCAAAAGAAAAAAGTTAAACATATTACACCTTCTCCTTTTCGACTTTGCCGAATAGGCCTTCAGGTTTTACCAGTAGGATTATGATGAGCACACCAAAGGCGATAGTGTCCTTCAAACCCGAGGGGATGCCCAAGATGGCAACTCCGAAGGTCTCAAGAAGACCAAGGAGGATCCCCCCAAACATGGCCCCTGAAATATTTCCGATGCCCCCGACAACTGCAGCGACAAATGCCTTGAGGCCTGTCATGGTTCCCATGCTGGGATAGACCTTGAAGTCAAGGGCTATAAGGATACCCCCAACGGCTGCAAGGGCGCTTCCAATGGCAAAGGTCAGGCTGATGACCCTGTTCACATTGATGCCCATAAGCATCGCAGTGTCCTGGTCCAGGCTGGTTGCTCGCATCGCCTTTCCCATCCTTGTCCGGTCAATGAACAGCTTTAGTGCCAACATCATCACAAGCGACACCACAAGGATGAGGATCTGGTGCGGTGTTATGATAACACCGGCAAAGTTGATGGAGCTGTTGTCAAACGGATAGTTGAATTTCCTGGACTGGGTTCCCAGCAACCAGGCAGCGGTATTGGAAAGAATGAACGAGACACCGATGGCACTCAACAGCGGGGCAAGCCTTGTTGCCCTGCGCAAGGGCTTGTAGGCTATCCGTTCGATGGTCATGCCCAGAATCCCACAGGCAGCCATGCTTACGAGCATGGCTAGGAAGAAGGAGACAATCGTCCAGACACCTAAAGGAGAGTCTCCTCTCAGGAGGTCAAAGACAAAAAGTCCGAC
>CAYMRN010000018.1:0-11744 GCA_964392855.1 uncultured Sphaerochaeta sp. | reverse complement strand
AAGCGCCCCGTCCCAATCCTTTACAAAGTCGATCATGGCATGCTTTTCACTGCCCTTGACCACATAGGCGTTGAGCATCACTCCATGGGGGATAGGCCATATTCCTTCAAAGAGGTCTCGGTTTCCAATTTTTGCCGCCACACGATATATTCCATCAGTCAGTTTATCAGGTTTCATAGTTTTCTCCTTCTTAGCCAAAGATACACCATAAATTGCTTCAAGGGAATTACCCCCAGTTCAGGGGGTGAGGTCCGCCCTGCGCTGCAGCGAGAATATGGCCTGCTGGTGTTCCCTCCAATTGGGCATGTGCAGGGAGAGGAAGGCATGGAAGCTTGGACCATGGTCAAAGTGGACAAGATGTGCCATCTCGTGCAAGACCAGGTAGGAGAGCTCATCATCAGAGAGGGAAGCTGATCGCAGGGAGAAGTTGAGGTTACCCCGTGAGGAACAGCTTCCCCACCGTTTTTTGGAGTCCCTGATGGTGATGGGGGGAACGTCGAGGGAGAGTTTTTTTGCCCATGATCGTACAAGGGGGGCTATCCTGTGCCGTGCCGCCTTGCGGTAGAGATCTTTCAAGGCATGCGAAAGGGTCTCCTTGTTTGGAGGATCGCCTCGATAGGTGAATGCAAACACTCCTTCTTCAAGCTTGAGAGTATCCGCTTGTCCCGGAATAAGGGAAAGGGTGTAGGACTCTCCATGGAACAGGAAGGTGTCTCCATGTTCCCACGTGTGCCCATGGAGCTCGTGTTCTTTTTTTTGGATGGCAATGGTCTTCTCCAGCTTTTTCTGGTTTGCCAGTATGACTCGTTCCACGGACCTGATGGGTTCCCGCAAGGGTGCGCTTACCCTGACGTCCCCATTGCCGAGGACACGGATCGTTATGTTTCTGCACCGCTTGAGGCGGGAGAGGGTGTAAGTGATCCCTGCCACTTTACCGACTGTTTCCATTTTGATACAGTAGCTCCTATGCAAAAGATATCACCCATGGTACTCCATTTACTCCAGGATATTCCATACGTAGCTTTCCCCGACCTTCCCAAGGATGGGGAAATGGCTATCGAAGAGATGCTCAGGTTTTTAGACAATGCCCCTGTGGGCAGTGAAGCATGCCTGCATATCAGCAGTGTGCTCACCCCCCTGGAAGGGGGATATCAGGATCCTCCTGGAGAGGATATGCGCTTAGCTGTGGAGAGGGGGGAGAAACATCCTCACAAAAAAGGTGATTTCAGCATTGAAGCGGGCTCGTACAAGTTCTTGCAACTTCCCATAGCCCCTGAAGCCGAAGTCATTGCCAAAAGACTTTCGCAGCTTCTTGGTGACGGGCCTTCGGTTATCTATCTTCGCATTCTCAAGGAGAGTGCGGTCGAGCTGATAATCCAGCTCCTGTTCAAATCCTAGAAAAAAAGTGGCATGAGCAGGGGTGCTACCAGGCTCATCACCACCCCATGGTAGATACTGGCGATGACAACCCTTGACCCGAAGTGGCTGGTAAGCAAGACAAGCGTCACATCCATGCTTGTTGCACCTGCTGTGCACACCGCAGGATAGAAATAGCGTCTGCCCAACCTGCCCAACAGGGGTATGATGAAGAAGGAAAAGCTCTCCCTCAGGAGATTTATCAGAAAGGATACCGATCCTAAGACAGGGTATCCCAGATCACTGATGAGGATGCCAGACAATGAATACCATCCAAATCCACTGACCATGCCAAGGCCTTCCTTGATGGTATACGGGGTGAAAAGTGGAGTCAGAAGGGCTCCAAGATAGCTGCCGACTATGGTAAAGACAGGCAAGAGCAGCATCGCCTTGTCTGAGAAGATTCCCTTAAAGCTTATATCTTTTTGCACCAGGGCCATTCCCACAAAGAAAAGCATGCCATACAGCAGATAGCTGACCAGAGAACTGTCATACCACCCGAACAGGGGTGTCCAGAGTCTCAGAAACAGGCCAAGCAGCACAATGCTGACCAAGAACAGAGGTTCCTTCAGGACATCCCAAATGCGCCTCACGACACTTTGCTCTTTACGGGGGGCAATATCTATACCTAGGGAGATATCCTCTGAGGAGATACAGAGTGACGCAGCTGTCGCCACCACAACGGTACCCAGTACACTGACTATGGTCAGGACCAAGGCCGATAGCCCGATGGTGGCGAACTCCTTGGTTATCCCTTCGATGCTGCCGGTGTTCACTCCCATGAAGAAGAGCAACAGCCAGACAAGAAAGGTCTGTCCAAAAGAAGCGGTCCTGACGAACCGCTTCTTTCCCAGCAGGCGGGAAGCACCTACCCCGCAAAGCAGGGCGAGGGCTAATTTTCCTAAATATACGAAGGTATCCATGTGGGGAAAATGTATAGTAATACTTGAGCTGTGTCAAAGTCCCTTGTTTCTCTGCCATCTCTTGAGTATAGTTGTTCTCATGATTGCAGAAAAACTGAGTGATACATTCCACCGACTCACCTTCAACGATGGTCGGCAAATAATTCTTGTGGGAACCGCTCACGTCTCAAAAGAGAGTGTAGATGAGGTTTCTGCCTATATTGATAGTGAAGAGCCTGACCATATCTGCCTTGAACTTGATGACGGAAGATTCAGGAACAAGGATGAAGGGAGCTCTTGGTCCAATATGGACATCAAGAAGGTACTCAAAGAGGGCAAGGGTTTCCTGCTGATCACCAACATGGCACTCGCCTCTTTCCAGAAGCGTATGGGCAACCAGACAGACAGCGCCCCCGGTGAGGAGATCCTCGGAGCTGCACGCATAGCCAAGGAGAGGGAGATCCCCTACTCCCTGTGCGACCGTGATATCCAGATCACCTTCAAGCGGGCTTGGAGGCTCTCCAACCTGTGGAACAAGGCAAAACTCATCGCCACCATCATCTCAGCTGTCTTCAGCAACGAGGAGATCTCCAAAGAAGAGCTTGAGGAGTTGAAAAAAGGTGACGTCATGCAGAACATGATGGACGAGATGGCCAAGGAACTTCCTGCGGTCAAGAGTGTCCTGATCGACGAGCGCGACCGCTACCTTGCAACCAGCATCTACCTCGCCCCAGGCGATAAAAAGCTTGCAGTCATCGGTGCAGGTCACCAAAACGGCATCATCAAGACGTTGGAACAGCTGGAAAGCGGCGAACTGGAGACAACCTTGGATGATATCACCCACGTGCCCCCACCTGGAAAGGGAGGGAAGATACTCTCCTGGGCATTCCCGATCCTCATCATCGCCTTCATCGCCTATGGGTTTGTCAATTTCGGCCAGCAGGAGGGCATCAGGATGTTCGGCTACTGGCTGGCGGTCAACATGTCCTTTACGGCCCTAGGAGCCATCCTATCCCTCGCCCACCCCCTGAACACCCTGGTAAGCATATTGTCAGCCCCCCTAACTAGCCTGCACCCGGGCATAGGGATCGGGATGGTCAGCGGTCTCATGCAAGCGACGCTACGCAAACCCAAGGTAAAGGACTTTGAAAACCTCAGCGATGATGCGGTTTCCCTGAAGGGATGGTACCGCAACAGGGTCCTGCATGTCCTGCTGGTATTCCTCTTCACAAGCTTAGGCGCTTCCATAGGAAATGTGGTCGTATTTCCCATGTTGCTGAAGATGATGATTTAGATAGGGGTCCTAACAAACTGATAGGCGTCCTCCCAGGACGCCTTTGTTATGTGAAAAGCTGCATACAACACCTCTATATGCGGCAAAGCAGTAATTTTAGCCAATACCAAACAAGATATCGAATACCCTATTCTAGGACGCAGATAGGGTTTTTAGCTAGGGAACATCTATTGGTTAGCATTCCTAACTAAATGACACCAGACGATTCAACGCTATAGATGAACTAGTTTCTATCTCCTAGCCCCCTTCAAAGTCATCATGATCCAGTTCACACCTGTCAGTATACTACTGTAACTCGTTAAGTATTGTTTTCCCAAAACGATACCAGACAACACATACATTGATTGCGTATATTCAATATGATAAAATTGAATTTCATTAAACAAAATTGCTCACAAGGAAAAAGGAGATTTCTTCATGAAAAAACTGTTTACGATCATGCTTGTTGTTGTGATTTTCACAACGGCAACTCTTTTCGCAGAAGGTACATGGGAAATGGCTAATGCTCAGCCAGTCAAAATCGATGTCCTCATACTTCCAAAATTTGAGACGAACAATATGTCGGGTGACTTTCCAGGAGAAGCCCAGCTCTACTATGAAGAATACGTTATGGGCGGTGACGAGTATGAGATCGCAGGCAATTTCCAAGGCAATAAGCTCTATGTTAAGGACGGTATTGCGCTTTATGTGACAGGGGTGGGAAAAGTTAATACCGCAATAAGCCTAGTGAGCATCATCACCGATCAGAGATTTGATTTCTCTGAAGCATACTTCTTCAGTACAGGTTGCTGCGGATCATCTGCTGGCGATACAACAATGGGCGATGTTTTTATTATTTCTGCTGTAGCTGATTTCGATCTTGGCCACCATGCTGATGTTCGTGATATGGAATACTATGATGAAAATACCACAACCTGGTATCCTGGCCATGACTCATCTTCATATAGGCTTCTCAACCAGGATCTCGTAACCAAGGTGTATGACCTTGTCAAAGATGTAGAAATCAAGGGAACACCCAAGACAAGAGCATTCATGGCACACACATTCGATAATGCTGCATGGGCAACAAGAGATCCAAAGATTATGAAGGGTACAGGTGTAACAGGCGATAACTATTGGAAGGGAATCTATGATGAGAACAATGCGCGTGCTATGACCGCCTACCACAGGGCACCAGATCCATTCGTATGTACAGAGATGGAAGACGTAGCGCTAGCAGTCGCCCTCGATCGCTTCGGGTATCTTGATAGGTACTTTATCATCAGAGACAGCGTAAATATGGATGTATGGATGAACGGCCTTACCCCTGAGATCCTTTGGGGAGGAAAGACACGTCATTCCCTTGCAAGCGAAGACAGCATTGAAGCTGCTGATATCTTCTTCACAGCAAGATACAACAATTTCAATTGCGGCAAGGTTGTTGTAGACGCCATTAAGAACGGCACATTCTAATACCAGCTCTCAGAAAAATACTATTCAAGGGGATGGAAGCAATATGGGCTTCCATCCCTTTCTTATCTCCTTATGCAGCTGAAGGCATCATACGCTGGTTCTACCAGTCCAATTCAGATGCAAACAGTACCATGTTCTTACCTTTTCCCTATGCATCCTACCCTATCAATGCATTTGTTCACCATGCAAGAACCATTGAGAAGCATCACCTAGATACACCATAGTTACCCATCTCATCTTACGCCATACCTTTGACATATATTGGCTATTTTTAAAAACTCCAATCATATATCAGTTTTGATATTGAGTAAATTTATTTGTTCATATCATTCAATTGACATAAGTTAATCTACTTAAATATTTATTAATTTGTTTTATCTTATATAATTAATTAATTTTCAATATATATTTACCTTTGTTATTAAATATTTTTTCATTCTGTTGACATAAGTCGAAGGATTTTGTATAGTACGGGTGTGCTCAGGAAAAGAGCAACAAAACTTGCACTGAAGCCCACAAGCTTCCAAAGGAAAACTCTCATGAAAAAAATAACCGCTATCCTCCTGGTCCTCGTACTCGCCGGCTTTGGCCTCTTTGCAGCAACCGTAGACAATACCAAGGCTGATGCAACAGTAAAAGTTGAAACAGTTGTTTCTGATTTCTCTGCTTTCGGTGTATCCTCCGCTGAGGTTGGCGCAGATGCCTTCACTTCCATCGCCAAGTTCCAAGGCTCTGTCAGCTCTTCAGTTGATACCACCATCGATATGCTTGCCCTCAATGATTTTGTACAGGTAGGCCACCTCTCCGGAATCAACAACACAAGCGCACCTGTAAAGCTCTATCTTTCAGTGGAAGATCTTGTATCTGGAGACAACAGAGTTGGCCTCACCCTCTCTACCTATGAGCAGACCATCGCAGCCTCTGCAAACAGCGCCTTCGGGACTCTTAAGAATACCCTTATCAAAGTTAAGGAATCCACAGCTGGAGCAGCTGCCCTCGCCCCTGCAGGAACTTACACAAGCACGATTACCATCTCAATGACCACCCAAGGATAACACCTAAACTCCCAAACACAAATAAAGCCTCCTCGTGAGGCTTTATTTGTGTTTGGTGATAGTAGGCTAATTGTTAGGTCAGTGTTGAACAGACTCCCAGGGCCTTCTTGATCGTATCCACAGGATAGACCTTCAGCGTACTCTTTGCCTTGTTGCTCTTGGGAAGCAGGACCCTTTTGAACCCTAGCTCGCTAGAGGCCTTCTCCCGCTTCTCGGCAAAGCCAACAGTACGAACTTCCCCAGCCAAGCTCAGCTCCCCGTAGGAGACCAAGGAGGAGGGGAGGGGGACTCCTTGCAAGGCAGACCAGAGGGCAAGGGCAAGGGGGAGGTCTATAGAGACTTCACTGAGTCTCATGCCCCCTGCAACATTCACATAGATATCCTGGTCGTTGAGCCTGACCTGGGCATGTCGCTCCAAGATGGCCGCGATCCTGGTGACGCGGGCAGTGTCTATGCGGTCAGAGTAGACTCGGGAAAATCCGCTTTTACTGGGGACCGTCAGGGCTTGGATCTCGACAAGGAAGGTACGCGAGCCTTCAACTACCGCCGTATAGGCAATTCCTGCAGGGGCACTCTCCCCTTCCCTATCGGTGATAAAGAAGGAGGAGGGGTTGGTAACAGCCTTGAGGCCCTTCTCGCCCATATGGAAGATCCCGATCTCATCTACAGACCCAAAACGGTTTTTAGCAGCCCTGATGAGGCGCACACCACTTCCCACCTGATCAAAATAGAGCACAGTGTCAACGAGGTGCTCGATGACCTTGGGCCCTGCAAGCACCCCTTCCTTGGTGACATGTCCGACGAGGAACAGTGAGATACCCAGCTGCTTTGCTATGCCCACAAGCTCGGTGGAACAAAACCGAATCTGGTTAACCGATCCGGCAGGGGAGGCTACCTCACTGCTGGAAAGTGTCTGTAGCGAGTCGACGACCAATACCTGGGGCTTCACCTTCTCAAGCACATTTACCAGCACTTCTATGCGTGTATCACAAAAGATGGAGATCTTGGAAAGGGACAGGCCCAAGCGTTGGGCCCTAAGCTTTACCTGCGACGGGGACTCCTCACCTGAGACATAGAGCACGGTACGCTCGAGCGAGCATCTCTCTATCATCTGCAACATGAGTGTCGATTTCCCTATCCCAGGCTCCCCTCCCAACAGGATGGAGGAGCCACGCATGACCCCTCCTCCCAAAACACGGTCCAGTTCGGAGATACCGCTCTCATAGCGGAAACCAGGTTCCACCTCTATGTCCGCAAGTGAAACAGGCTTAGTCTCAAGGCTGATCTGTGCTGTCTTCCCAGGCTTGCCCTTTTGAGTCGGGATGAGCTCTTCCTCAAATGAGTTCCAGCTACCGCAATCAGGACAGCGTCCCAACCACTTGCTCTCAGCACGGCCACACTGGGTACAAACAAACTGCAAGGCCTTGTCTTTCACCTATATCTCCTTAACACAGAACAATTAAAAACTTATTAGCTCCACATCAAACACAAGGTGGGAATTTGGAGGGATGATGCCAGGGTAGCCCTGCGTCCCATATCCCAATTCGGGTGGGATGATGAGAGTGCGCTTCTCACCCTTGGTCATGGTCTTGAGCGCTTCGTTCCACCCTTCAATGACTTCACCGACGGAGAACTCTGCAGGAGATCCTCTTTGCACGGAGCTGTCAAAAATCTTTCCATTGAGAAGGGTACCTGTGTAGTGTACGGTAACCTTCTGTCCATGCTTGGGGGACTTTTTCCCATCACCTGCTTCCTTCACTACATATTTAAGGCCGCTTGGGGTCGCTATTGCATCAGGCCAGCGATTCTTCAGTTCCCGTTCAACCTTTGCATTTTTTTCAGCTTTGTCTTTTTTGGATTTCTCCTCAGATGCAACGACCAGGGAGGTGAATGTTTCACGTGAAACAATAAAATCCTCAGCTTCGCTTCCTTTGCGGATAACCTCAATACTTCTGATTTTATCACCCTGGGCTATTGCATTGACAATATCCTGTCCCTCAAGGACCTCACCGAAGATGGAGTGCTTGTCATCGAGCCAGGGTGTGGGAACATGGGTAATGAAGAACTGGCTTCCGTTGGTCGCAGGTCCAGAATTGGCCATGGAGAGCTTGCCAGGAGCAGAGTGCCTCAAGGAGTCATCAAACTCATCGGGGAAGGTATAGCCAGGACCGCCTGTTCCCGTACCTTTGGGACAACCGCCCTGGATCATGAAATTCTCTATGACCCTGTGGAAGGTCAGCCCATCATAAAAGGGCTTGTTCTTTCCATTGATATTCAAAGACCCCTCGACCAACCCAACAAAGTTGGCAACAGTCATTGGGGTTTTCTTGAACTCCAGACGAAGGGTGATGTCACCCTTTGAGGTATGCATGACAGCGTACAAGCCGTCTTCGAGCTTACTTTTTTCCATTATATATCTCTCCTACAAACTATACTTCAAACAGATCGGCCCCGGGGGCCAGCAACTGGTACAGCCTTTCCAACTCTTCGCTGGAGGAGTAGGGAATTTCTAGCCTACCCTTCTCCAGAGAACCTTTCACTTCCACCTGCGAACCCACAGCATGGAGGAACTTATCCTCAACACTAATAATATCCGGGCTTTTAGGCAAACTCTTCTTAGGTCTTTTTTTCTTATCCTGATAGGCTGCACGCTTTCCCTGGTTAAATTGGGAAGCAAGCTGTTCGGTCGCCCTCACTGAAAGGTCTTTTTCCAACACGGAACGATAGAGTATCTCCCTATCTGCTGGATTTACCACCGAAAGGATGGCCCTTGCCTGGCCTGCTGAAAACTTTCCTGCCAAAAGATCTTGCTGCATGGTCCCTGTCAGCTGCAACAGCCGTATGCTGTTGCTGATGGTGGAACGGTTTTTCCCAACCCTTGCAGCAAGCTCTTCCTGGGTAATTCCAGCCTCTTGGATAAGATACGCATACGCTTTGGCCTCTTCAATGGGGTTGAGGTTCTCACGCTGGATATTTTCTATCAGGGAAACCTCAAGACGTTGCAAATCGGTAAAATCCTTTACCAGGACGGGGATGGTCTCCAAGCCTGCCATCTTGGAGGCACGGTAGCGCCTCTCACCAGCAACGATGCTGTACTCTCCTGGGGCAATTTCCTCAACAAGGATAGGCTGTATAACACCCTGCTCCTTGATCGAGGCAGCCAACTCCTTGAGACTTGCTTCATCGAACTCCTTACGGGGCTGGCGTGGATTCGGCCGAATATTTGCCAAGGGGACTGTAAGGAAAGCTTCTCCTGCTGGCTTCTCCCCTTGGGCGGGAGCTATACCCAAGGCGTTTTCCAAAACTGAGTCAAAGGAGTAGTCTTGCATCAACGACCCTATCCCTTTTCCTAGTCCATGTTTCTTATTTGAGTTTTGCGACACGGTTTGCGACCTCCTTTGCGAGTGCTTCGTAGGCCTTTGCTCCACTACTGCCACCATCATAGATATCTATGGGAAGATTGTGGGAAGGAGCTTCTGCCAGCCTGATGTTTCGCGGAATGACTGTTTCGAAGATGAGATTAGGAAAATACGATGAAACGTCCTCCACTACCTCGGTGGTCAGATTGGTCCGCTTTATGAACATCGTGAAAAGTATTCCCAAAATTTCCAGGTTGGGATTCAATGACTTCTTGATGTTTCCAATTGTTCTCATCAGAAGATTGAGCCCTTCCATTGCATAGTATTCACACTGCATGGGAATTATTACGTGCTGGGCCCACGTCATTGCATTGACAGTAACCAACCCTAGGGAAGGGGGGCAATCACCTAAGATATAGTCCCAGCTATCATCCAACGTTGCTAGGGCCCTCTTGAGGAACTGCTCTCTTTCATATTGGGCAACCAGTTCGATGTTGAGTCCGGCCATGTGGATATTGCTGGGAATGACATACAGGTTATCAACCACAGTCTTTTGGCAAGCATCTTCTGCCAGACATGTTCCCGCTATGACTTCATACATTCCAGGCCCCCTGCCGTCGGATCCAATCCCACTGGTGAGATTTCCTTGTGAATCAAGGTCCAGCAGCAGTACCTTATTTCCCATTTTAGCCAATGCGGATCCAAGGTTAACTGCGGTTGTAGTCTTCCCTACACCGCCTTTTTGGTTTAAAAAGATGATTTTTTTCACACTCATGTTCCTACTATAAGGAAAATATGGATACTTGTCACCTAAAAAGGTGCACGCCTTGACCCTTGTACGACACTATTGTATCTTTTCTTGTACCCAGTGGAGGAATACTAAATGGAAGATAAAGTCAAACAAGCAATACAGGACATAAGACCCTCATTGCAAAATGACGGAGGCGATATCGAGTTTATCAGCTTGGAAGGCACAGATGTTACTGTGCGTCTGGTTGGAGCCTGTGCAGGCTGTCCAATGTCCCAGATTACTCTCAAAAATGGTGTTGAGCGATATCTCAGAAACTTCGTTGATCCTAAGATCAATGTGATTAACGGCACAGATCTCTAATAGCCCGTTTACCCATAAAAGCGTCTCACGTGAAACATTTCTCGTGAGACGTTTTTTTACGCCCTTACACATCCTCGGTTCCAAAGCTTGGCAATACAAACCAACCACATTGAGAGACCATGCAGTAGAGATTTTCTCTCATTCAGAAACCTGCCCAAGCAAATTTAGTTCTCATACCACATGTCAATGATCCTCAAGAGCAGGTATGTTTCACGTGAAACATCGACACAAAGCTGTGCAAACAGCTCTTTGTACTTACGCTTCTTTGGTCTTTTACCCTTATCAATACAAATCTTTGAATACCGGCGTAGTGATATCAGGGGGTATGTTTCACGTGAAACATACCCCCTGAATGAGTCCTTTTCCTTCAACCACACTCTCTACCGCTAGCTCAAAACGCCCTTACCATGCTTGCTATGTAAAGAGACGCTATCTCTCATTGTTTCACGTGAAACATACCAAAAATAAATATTCATCCTGCCTCCCAGGAAGCCCTTGGATACCCTGTGAATCTCCTATTCCTAGATATGTATTTTCTCTTTGGTTTTATACCTTTCTTCTTTTGGTTGGTTTTTTCATATGTATTTTTTGAGAAATCCAAAACGCCCTAAAACCTCATTCCAGAGCGCCATTTGCAGGTTTTTTCCTCATGTTTCTATTCAACAGTACAGATTTGCTTGGAAAATTCAGTTGCTTTTTAGCTCAAAACTAAGGCCATCCATGGTTTGGGATGGCCTTAGTTTTAGTACTATACAAATGTTTCTATTCTGTCTCTATCGGTGCAGATTCCTCTTCATCGACAGACTCTTGTTCTACCTCTGTAGATTCGCCTTCGATCGGAAGGAGTTCATCCTCTTCGAGGTCCTCTTCTTCTTCCTCATCGCCTGTTGCTGCAATGGCTACTATGCAGTCATTGGGAGATTTCATAGTGACTACCCTCACACCAGCGGCATTCCTGCCCTGGATGGAGATATTCTTCACATGCACACGCAAGGTCTGACCCATGAGTGTCACACAGACGACATCATTGTCATCGTTGACTGCCAGGGCCCCTACAATGAAGTCCGCCTTTCCTCCAAGCTTGTAGATCCTCTGCCCTTGTGTGGCCCTTCGATGGACTGTGAAGCTATCAAAGGTGACCTGCTTGCCCTGGCC
>CAYMRN010000017.1:0-11875 GCA_964392855.1 uncultured Sphaerochaeta sp. | reverse complement strand
CAGGGTCTTCTTTGTGGTGGTTGCCTCGTATTCGAGCACAAGGTCCCCATCAGGGCTCAAAAGATAGGTTACCGTGCAGTTCACAGAGCCCGGCATCCCCCCTTCCCCATCAGGACTGTACAGGCTGAGGACAACACCCGGAGAGCCGGACCACTCAAACGGCTCCATATGCCAATTCTTCCAACCAAAGTTGCTCTTCCCACTGTGGAGGGAGTTCTCCCCATCATTGGTCTCCATCTGATACTCCACCCCATCGATGACAAACCTGCCTTTGGCTATCCTGTTGGCAAACCTTCCCACCACCTGTCCAAAATAGGCGGTGGAGGTAAGATTGTCCAAAGGGTTGTCAAAACCCAGCACTATATCACGAACCGACCCGTAGCGATCGGGAACCTTCAAGGATTTGAGCACCCCTCCCAAACTGAGTATCTCAGCTGAGTATGCACCCGAGTGCAAAGAGACCAGATAGATAGTTTCTCCATCTTTTGTTGTTCCTATTCCTTGTTTTTTCAGCATCTTGAAGCTCCCTGGCGATTCATATAGTTGTAGAAATAAGTATACACCCCCTTGGGGAAGCCAACAACCAACAAATTTGCCAAATAGACTTACCCTTAGCCATGGGGTAGCCAAAGTACCTATAAGGATAGACAGAATCTACAAAAACCAAGTCTTACCCCTATGAATGAGCATGAGCTCCCGCTTGTAGGGGAGCTCACGCATCTATAGTACTATAGTAGCATATTCCATTGGGTAAGGTGCTTGCACTGCTGCAGGCGGTCAGGCCGTCCTCATCCTAGGAAGAGGCTTCATCACTTTTCAGCACAGCGAGGAAAGCACTCTGGGGGATCTCAACGTTCCCGACCATCTTCATGCGCTTCTTTCCTTCCTTCTGTTTCTCCAGCAACTTGCGTTTTCTGCTGATATCACCACCATAACACTTGGCAGTGACGTCCTTGCGGAAGGCTGTGATGGTTTCACGGCTTACAATCGTACCACCGATGGCAGCCTGGATTGCTATCTTAAACTGCTGGCGGGGTATCTCACCCCGGAGGCGGTTACAAACTTGTCTGCCACGTATCTGGCTGTTGCCCCTGAAGACCAACTGGCTCAAGGCATCCACTGGTTCCCCATTGACCAGGATATCCAGTCTGACAAGGTCAGTCCTCTTATAATCCTGTACCTCATAGTCAAACGAAGCATATCCACGGGAGATTGATTTGAGCCGGTCGTAGAAATCAAACAGCACCTCGGCAAGAGGCATGTCATACACCAGCTCCACTCGTTTCTCATCCAGGTAGTTCATCTCCTTCTGATACCCACGCTTCTCAAGGCAGAGGCTGATGATCGGTCCCACAAACTTAGTCGGTGTTATCACACTCGCCTTGATATACGGCTCTTCTGCATAATCTACCTGCATCGGATCGGGATATTCCAACGGGTTGTCAATATGTTTGGTCTCGCCGTCTTTCATATGGACAAGGTACTTTACCGAGGGGCTGGTAAATACGATGGAGAGGTCGAACTCCCGCTCGATACGCTCCTGCACAACCTCCAGATGCAACATACCCAGAAAGCCACATCTGAAACCGAACCCCAAGGCAGCAGAACTGTCCTTCTCGTACACCAAGGAGGCATCATTGAGCTTGAGCCTCTCGATGGCGCTGACCAGCTCTTCATAGTCATTCGTATCAACAGGGTATATGGAGCTGAAAACCACAGGCTTCACCTCCTTAAACCCAGGCAGCGGTTTTTTCGCTCCCTTGACTGTTGAGGTGATGGTATCTCCCACCCCCACATCGCTGATAGTCTTGATCCCTGCTATGCAGTAGCCAACATCCCCATACCTGAGCTCGCTCTTCTTTACCAGGCCAAGCTGGAAGACACCGAGCTCCTCAATCTTATAGGTGGAGCCACCATGCATGAACTTTACGTCCTGGCCCTCTCTCATCACCCCTTCAAAAATCCTGAAGTGGACAATGACGCCCCGGTAGGGATCATAGTGGGAATCAAAGATAAGGGCCTGCAAAGGGGCATCATCACTTCCTTTCGGCGGCTCTATGAATTCGACTATCGATTCAAAAAGCTGGGCTACACCCACCCCTGTCTTTGCACTGACCTGCACAGCCATATCGCTATCCAAGCCCAGATCATGATCAATCTGGTGCAGACAAGCGTCGATATCAGCTGAGGCGAGGTCAATCTTGTTGATGACAGGTATTATAGTGAGGTTGTGCTCCACAGCCATATAGAGGTTTGCTATTGTCTGGGCCTCTACACCCTGGGAGGCATCAATGAGCAGCAAGGCACCCTCGCAGGAACTGATAGCCCGGGAGACCTCATAGGAGAAGTCGACATGGCCCGGGGTATCCACCAGGTTGAGGTTGTAGGTATTGCCATCTTTTGCCTTGTAGGGGATGTTGACCGCCTGACTCTTGATGGTAATACCACGCTCGCGCTCAATATCCATATTATCCAGCATCTGAGCCTGAGAAGGACCCCGCGGGGTTCCGAACTTAGCTGTTTCGATAAACCTGTCGGCAAGGGTTGACTTGCCGTGGTCAATATGGGCAATGATACAGAAATTTCTCGTAAATTTAGAGTCGGTTGACATACATATCCTTATTTTTCGTTCTTTTCGCTCTCGTCTTCTACGGGAGCTTTCTTTTCTTCGGCTTTGGGTCGCTTCTTGGCAGGATTCTTTACCTGCCTAGGGGTGGAAACCCAAGGCTCAAACCCCAGAAGCAGGCGAATCTGCTCGTCATCGAGGGTCTCTTTGTCTACCAGCTCAAAGGTAAGGATATCCAGCTCCTCCCGTTGTTTTGAGAGAATCTTCCTCACGTCCTGCATCGCCTCATCAAGAATCTTGTGGATCTCCTGATCAATCTTGTTTGCAGTCTCGTTGCTGTACTCCTTGCGTTGGGATATCTCCCTTCCAAGGAACAGCGGCTCAGACTCATCAGCATAATTGACAAATCCCAAATCGCTCATCCCCCACTCTGTGACCATCCTACGTGCAAGGTCGGTGGCCTGCTTGATGTCATTGCTGGTACCGGTAGTGGTCTCACCATAGACAAGCTCCTCAGCCACATACCCACCCATCGTCACCTTGATCCAGTCAAGGAGCATGGAACGGTTCTTGGTGTAGGCATCACGCTCAGGAAGGCTAACGGTCAGGCCAAGGGCCCTTCCATGGGGAATGATGGTAACCTTATGCAGGGGATCCAGATTCTTGAGATAGTAATGCAAAAGGGTGTGTCCCGCTTCATGGTATGCGGTAGCAAGCTTTTCCTCTTCACTCATCGCGCGGCTCTTTCGTGCCACGCCAAGGAGAATCTTATCCCGTGCCGCTTCCATATCAGCCATGCCGACGGTAGTCTTTTTCTTGCGAGCGGCAAAGAGGGCTGCCTCATTGACCAGGTTTGCAAGGTCGGCACCACTGGTGCCAGCCGATCCTCTGGCAAGTCTCTGTAGGTCCACATCATCTTCCAGCTGGATCTTGCGCACATGGATCTTGAGGATTGCCTCACGTTCCTTGATATCGGGAAGGTCAACCACTACCTGCCGGTCGAAACGTCCGGGTCGCAACAATGCAGGATCCAGGACGTCAGGGCGGTTGGTGGCAGCAATTACAATGACACCTGTTGTAGTGGAGAATCCATCCATCTCCACAAGTATCTGGTTAAGGGTCTGCTCACGCTCATCGTTTCCTCCGCCAAGGCCACCTCCACGGGTACGCCCGACAGCATCCAGCTCATCGATGAACAGGATGCAGGGGGATGTCTTTCTGGCCTGCTCAAAGAGGTCACGGACCCTGGCAGCTCCCATACCGACAAACATCTCAACGAAATCAGATCCGCTGGTATGGAAGAAGGCAACGCCACTTTCACCGGCAACAGCCTTTGCTAGAAGGGTCTTTCCGGTTCCAGGAGGTCCGACAAGCAGAACACCGCGGGGAATTCTCGCTCCTGCTTTGGTGAAGCGGTCGGGGCTTTTGAGAAACTCCACCACCTCTTCCAACTCATATTTTGCCTCTATCTGCCCCGCAACATCCTTAAAGGTTATCTTGGTATCAGTATCAAGGTACTCCTTGGCACGGCTTTTGCCCAGGCTGGACATCATCTTTCCACTCATACCGCTGGACTGGCGGTAGAGCATGATGGTGAAGCCTATGAAAATAATCCAGGGTAAAAGTTGCAACAATATCTGCAGCAGGGAGATCTCCTGCACTGATCCGGTGACAGTGACCTTCTTGGCCTTCAATGTTTCCAGCAAGCTCTCATCAAAATACGGGATCCGTGTCTTTGCAGTTATGCCGTTTCTCAACACAAAAGTGATCTGGGACTGCTCCTTGATCTCCACACTTGATACCTCATTGGCATTGACGTATGCGATGAAGGTCGTATAGGGAACCACCTGGTCGGCGGCAGTGGCGCTGTTGAAAAACATGTACGCAAAAGTAAATGCCAAGGTGACGAACACTATCAGGGCAAATCTGTTCTTTGGATTGTCTTTTGGGTTGAAAGAGGGTTTCTTCCCATCTCGGGGAGGACCCTGCCAATACTGGTTATTGCCCTTATCGTCTTTCTTGGTATCATTTTCTCTATCGTGGTCTTCTTTTTTAAGTTTCACTGCTCTCGTTCCTTTTGCTAACACTATATATATTTGTCGTTCTTCCGGCAAGAGGCGTTTTACCCCTCACACACAACCTGTCTTTTCCACCAAGAAACCGCCCGAACACAGCCACTATACCCCAAGCGTCCTCAAGGACAGGAATGTGCGTCTGCAGGGCAGGGAAGACCTTCCATTCAGAAAAGAGCTTGCTCAGCAATACCGTCTTTCCTTCAAGCTCTATGCGGTCCCCCTCCAGAGGGGATCGCAAAATGGGATGGACAAGGCTTCCCTCTGCAATGCGTAACAGAAGAGGATCTTCGCTTTCACGGCGAATGCTGAATACCGCCCCACTTGGAAGATCAATTTTTCCCTGATCACCAATTGTATCGAGAGATAGGCAAAAGCTAAAGGGGAGAGCCTCACGTTGCAAGGAGAACCATCCCCTGTAAAGAGTAGCTACTGTCCTCGCACTGCGTATGGACCAACGCGAAGAGGCATTGCTCGCCTCCAGCTCCCTGCGCACCTGCTGCACCCTTGCATACGATACCTGCGTCTTTCTCCCCTCTGCAATGTGGGAGAACATGCTCAAAAGGAGAGTATCGCGTATAGCAGGTTCAAGTTCAAGGAAATCATCCAAAGCTATCCCCGCATCCTCTCCGAAGTTGACTTTTTGCAGGGCCTTGTCTGCTAGTGATTCCAAAAGCTGTGAGACCTCCCTTGCACGGGAGGTGAGTCGTCCCACACCAGAGAGGGCCTGCGGATAGAGGGAAAGGATTGCAGGGCTAAGTGTTTTTCTCATGGCATTGCGCTCATAGCACTCCATCTGATTGGTGGAGTCCTCAGACCAGGACAAGCCTTTGCTCTCCACATATGCCTGCAACTCTGCATGCGTCAGAGCCAATGTAGGCCTGATGATGGTGGTGGGGGACGAGAACCCTTTTTGCATGGAGACTATCCCCTCCAAGGAGGAGATGCTGCTGCCCTGGAATACCCGTTTGAGAACTGTTTCCATCTGGTCATCAGCATTATGCGCAGTGGCAAGGTAGGTGCACCCCAAAGCGACACACGCCCCTTCCAGCTTGGCATACCGCGCAATGCGAGCCGCCTCCTCAATGCCTGACCCCCCCTGGAGTGCAGAGGCTTCCACCGAGCCTTGAGGCAGGGTCAACACCTCAAGCTTCACTGCCAGGCTTTCGCAATTCTTCCGGTTAAGCGCCAGTTCCTCTTGCAGCTCGCTGGCACTGCGCAGGCCATGATTGACATAGAGGGGGACAACACAGGTAGGGCCGAGCAGGTCACAGAGGGCAACAAGCAGGGCAAGGGAGTCACTTCCTCCAGAAAAGGCCACAGCAAACCTCGCTTCCCGGTCAACGTGATTCTCTTTGAGAAAACGGGAAACTTCAGAGGGGACCAACTCTTCGATTGTAGGCATGTATCACCTCCTTGATGCTAGAACCCTCCACCAAAGCGCAAAGGGCCTCTTTGGCAAGCTTCACACCCTCTTCAAAACGGGGGTCATCCTCTTTGGAAAGGACATGGTCGACGACAGAGACTCCGGCAGCAGGACGCCCAATCCCTACATAGATGCGGACAAAGTCACTGCAGCCGAACTCTTCGATCAGGCTCTTAAGCTCATTATGCCCGGCTGAGGACCCCCCTTCCCTGATCCTGATCATCCCCAAGGGGAGATCCATCTGATCAAGGACAACTATCATGTCAGAGCAAGCTTGGGAGGGAAAGTACCTAGCGATTGCCCCACTGTTATTCATATAGGTCAGGGGTTGTACCAAAAGGTTCTCCTTGCCCTGCCTGGTAAGTTTGGCATGCCTATACAAACGGAAACAGCGTTTTTTCAGACGAACCTGAAAAAACGCTGCACACTGTTCGATCACGGCAAACCCTACGTTATGCCGTGAGTGTTCGTACTTGGCACCTGGATTGCCCAGTCCAAGGATCAGCCTCATCTCTTATCCTTGTCATCCTTATCTTCGTCGTCTGCAGAAGCAGCGTCGATGACTTCAACTTCGGCCTCTTCTTCCTCTTCCTCGACGACCTCTTCCTTAATGGCCTTCACAGATGCAACTGTGCGGGTAGGCTCTTCAAGGACCTTCACCGTATCGGGGAAGACGACTTCACCGAGGTGCAGAACCTCATTCAAGCCCAAGTGGGAGACATCAGCTTCAATGGCATCCGGAAGATTCTCTGGAAGACACTCAATTTCAACATCATAGAGAACCTGCTCAAGCACCCCACCCTCACGGGTTCCAACAGGGTTTCCGACAAGGTTGATGTTGACCATGGTGCGAAGGGCCTGCCCACGGGTGACTTCATAGAAGTCCACATGCTTGATCTCACCAAGGATCAGGTTTTCCTGGTAGTCTTTCATCAGACACTCGTACTTGGTCTTTCCAATGGTGATCTTAAGTAGTGCTGTCTCAGAGAAAAAGCGTACTTTATTGTGGAATTCCCTAGCATCTAGGCTAAGGTGGATCGGGTTTTTCTTCTTGCCGTAGATTACAGCAGGGATACGTTTGTTGCGCAGCAATCGGCGTGCGCCAGCGGAACCGAAATCGGTTGTTCTTCTTTCAGCGGAAAGATTTCTCTTATCAGACATACAATTCTCCTTGTACTCTCATTGGCTGCCATATTGACACCAATTACCATAACATAGGGGTATCCATGACACCCGACGAACTACCATACTACCCGATTCTCATAAAGGGCGACAAGAGCTTTGCCTAAACAAAATGAGCGGGCAAACAAAAAAAGCAACCCGCTACAACGAGGGATTGCTTATAAGGAACTGGGAAGGAGGGATTCGAACCCCCGTATGCCGGCACCAAAAACCAGAGCCTTAACCGCTTGGCGACTTCCCAAGGACGGATACGACAATATCCGAAATATAATCC
This sequence comes from uncultured Sphaerochaeta sp., assembly GCA_964392855.1. Taxonomy (GTDB): domain Bacteria; phylum Spirochaetota; class Spirochaetia; order Sphaerochaetales; family Sphaerochaetaceae; genus Sphaerochaeta. The sequence continues at coordinate 4,355 of CAYMRN010000017.1, read as the reverse complement.
TTTGTCCAGCGGTTATTCTTCAGCGGGTGGTTTTATCTCCTCTCCAACATCTGAAACATATGCTTCCATCACAATTTGTTGGAGATGGTCCCGAAATTCACTGCAGATGGGGTGTGCGACATCCTTGAACTCGCCATTGGCAAGCTGACGGCTAGGCATGGCGATAAAGTCTCCTTCCCGGCCTTCAATTACCTTGATATTGTGCACCACAAACTGGTTGTCGAACGTTACTGTCACATAAGCCTTGAGCTTACCGGCCTGATTCACTTTCCTGATCCGAACTTCCGATATCTCCACAAACACCTCCCAGCAATGCCTTAAGAACGAAAACCCTCATATCAGCGTAGTGCACCACAGCTGCACACTATCCAAAAACATCTTCTCAAGCTCCCTGCACAATTCTAGCACACTTTTCTCATTCTCGCTTATAAAATACCAACATGAGCCGCTTCCCGACAAACTGCCGAATCCTGCATATCTGCTTGCGAGACGACCAACCGGCTCGTAAAAGTCCGGATACTCTGTACATTTCTCAAAATCGTTGAAAAACACCCTGCCCCATTCAGGCGTATTCTTGTCCAGCATCGCAATGACATCCGCTGAGGAAGGCCTCTGTTCCGCCTCATGTCTGTGCATCAGCGTATCAAGAGTTGCGTATGCACTCTTGGTGGAGACTGAGTACCCCCTAGGCAGGGCCAAGAGGATATGCTTGGGTTCAACAGAGAGTCCTGTGATCCGCTCCCCCCTGCCCTCCACCAAGGCGCAAGAAAAGCCGGAAAGGAAAAAGGGAACGTCACTGCCAACGCCTAACGCTATCTCCTTGAGCTCTGCAGAGGGCAATGCCCGCTGCCCTGCTGCCTCTTGCAATAGGGAGAGCAGGGCTGCAGCATCGCTGGACCCACCGCCCAACCCTGCCTTGACAGGAATGTGCTTTTCACAATGAACACGCAGGGATACAGGCATACGGCTTCTCTGGTACCATAGCCGGGCTGCCTTGGTGAGGGTGTCCTCACCTGTTTTGCAGTATGACTCCAGACCGGAGACCTCGACGGAGAAGGAGGCACTCTCCTTCCACTCCATCTCGATGTGGTCAGAGAGGCCCACCAAGGAAAAAACAGACTCTATGGGGTGGTAGCCGTCAGCAAAAGGGGCGCCGACAGCAAGGTGCAGATTGACTTTTGCGTAAGCATGACGCGACAGTATGGTACCCATGACATCACACTACCAAAGGCAAAGTGACTTGTCCAGCTTGATACTCGCTATAGGGCTATCTAGCAGCTCGAATACCAGGATGCTTATGCCCAGACACCCAAGGAGACCAGCTTCTCGGTGACCTTCTCGCTCCAACCCCTGTTTGCCTGAGGATTTCCCGGACTCGGATGCAGGATGGACGAGACGACCCGTCCCTCCTGGGCAGGGAAAAGCTTCTCTAGCTTTTTCTCGGCATACTTGCCGACTCCGATGAAGTTTGTGGGCTGGAGCAAATGAGCGATATCTACAAGATAGCTGTCACAGATGGTCTCAAGGGCAATGCGCTCGGTCCTGGGAAGCTTGTCAGGGGTGATGTTCTTGCCAGTGGGACCACGGTCCATGAACACCAAGGGACAGTAATTGATGATGGCCAGAGTAGAGAAGCAGAACTGCGCAGAGCCAAAGCGCTCGCTTAGAAGAGCCCAGAGCCTTCTGCCGCTTACTTCACTGCGTTTGCACTCCATACCCAACACAGGACGGGCCGGGTGCTCGAAGGGAGGTTTGCCCACCACACCGTCAATCTGCAGGAAGCCCCTTACCGCTTCGATCTCCCCAAAGGGGACTCCGTTCTGTGCCATGCCGAAGGGGCCGGGGTTCATGCCCAGAAACATTGTCTCTACCTGCCTATTCACATACTTCTTGATATACTGCTCGTGGAGGTCCCAAGCATAGAGCAGGGGATTGTAGACCACGAAGTCTGTAGAAAAGCGCAAGGACTCTATTTGAGCCCTAAACTGAAGCGTACGTTCCACTACCTTGTCACTTATATCATTCATCCTGCAATCCCCTAGCCAAGTGTCGCTTAAATTTCGTAAGATACCAAAACATGACACATAACGAGTATAACCTCAAGGGAATTGTTTTTGATAAGGATGGAACACTGTTCGACTATGCCCAAGTCTGGGCTGAGGTGCTCAGTGATGCCATAGCAACAGCATTTGCCGAGATGGGGAAAAGCCAGGAAAAAAGTCAGGGGGCCCAACGGGCCATGCTCAAGCTGATGGGAATCGATGACGATGGGAACACCCTCGCAAACGGTTTGGTATTCACCCACAAGAAGCGGATTATCATCAAGCGTTTCCTTCTGTACTGCATCCGCTACAGGATGAATGCCCTCAAGACCTATCGAGTCTATCACCAAAACATAAAAAACAGTGAGATGCTAGTCGGAGAGAGGTTGAAGGAACTTGACTTTTCCATGCAGCAACAGCTGTTCGAAAAGCTCAAGAGAAACGGATACCGCATCGGTATCATCACCAGCGACACAGAGTCGTCATCACACATATTCCTCACCCAGATGGGCCTTGACCATATGGTTGACTTCTTAAGCACAAGGGACAGCAAATACCACAAGAAGCCCCATCCCCAAGCCTTTGAGGCCTTTTGCAAACGCTTCTCCCTTGCTAGCTCTGAGGTAGCAATGGTCGGGGATACTGAGACCGACATGCGTATGGCAAAGAGGGCGAAGGCAGGATACACCATAGCTGTATTGACCGGAAGCAATGACAAGAGGATGCTCAAACGGTACGCCGATGTCATCTATGAGGATATCTCTTCTCTTTCTGATGACAGGAGGCTCTTTCCTACGCAATAACAGATAATTCTTAGCATGGTAGAATACTACTATTGACATAAACACAACCAATAGAACGCTTTACCCATATATTGACAATAAAGCTTGTTTCTGTAAAAATCTCTTTTACTATCCTATGATATGGCGTATAGTATATTCGTATCATATGATTTTGTAGGGAGATTCAACCATGCAACACTCTTGGGAAGCTCTAGATCAGAAGAGAGGCACCCTGTTTAGCGGACAGTGGCCTACTATTATTGAGATGTTTTCCATCACCTTGGAGAAATTTCCCCACCGCCCCTGCTTCACCTCGTTCAAACCTGAAAAGCATACCCTCACCTACACCGAAGTGGAACACGCAATGATTCGTGTCAGCTCCTATCTGCAGGAGTCAGGGGTTGCTCCTGGGGATAGGGTCATCATCAACGGGAAGAACAGCCCCTCTTGGGCGATAGCCTACCTTGCAGTGCTGCATGCAGGGGCCGTAGTCGTCCCTCTGGACAACCAGATGCCCACCCACCGCATGGAGGACCTCGCCTCCTTCTGTGATGCCGCCTTTGTATTCGGGGACAAGGCAGTGCTTGAGAGCCTTGACCAGAGCCTGCCCTGGTTCAAGGGGCTCAAGGGTATGGCCTCCCTCCTAGGGGAGAGCTCACTCTGCCCTTCCATTGAAGTTGTCCAGGCGTCCAGGGAGTACCCGAAGCACGAGAGCTCCTGCGAAGACCTGGCTGCCATCCTCTTCACCAGCGGCACTACAGGTAACGAGAAGGGTGTGATGCTCACCCATACCAACATTGTCAGTGATGTCTACCAGGCCTGTGATGGGATATTCCTCAGTCTGGATGAGAAGGACGTCCTGTATGCCCTGCTCCCCCTCCATCACTCCTACTGCTGCACGTCAGTTCTTCTGGAGACGCTCAAGCACGGCTCTGAGTGTGTCTTCGGCCAGGATATAGCGGTATCGCGCATGATAGCTGACATGACCAAAGGCCAGGTGACCATCTTCATGGGCATCCCGATGCTGTACAATAAGATTCTTGCTGGAATGATGAAGCAGGTCAGAAAAAAGGGTCTCTTCACCTATGCCCTGGTGAGGACCATGATGAGCATCAACGGACTGGCCAAAAAACATCTCAAGGCGAACATATTCAGAGGGACCTTCAACAAGCTCCTGCTCTGCAAGCTGGGCCTGGACCAGAACAGGATCCTCATCTGCGGTGCCGGTCCCCTATCGCCACAGGTGTTCAAGCAGTACCAACAGCTTGGGCTGGACTTCATCCAAGGCTATGGGCTTACCGAGACCAGCCCCATACTCACCCTCAACCCGATAAGTCATTTCAAGATAAAGTCTGTCGGAATGGTCTTTCCCCTAGTGGATATGAAGATAGGCAACAAGGATGCCCATGGCATCGGGGAGATCCTGGTAAAGGGACCGAATGTCACCAAGGGGTACTGGAAGGATGAGGAGCATACAAAGGAGCTGTTTGATGAAGAGGGGTATCTGAAAACAGGGGACCTGGGGTATCTG
>CAYMRN010000016.1:0-12041 GCA_964392855.1 uncultured Sphaerochaeta sp. | reverse complement strand
GCCTTGCAGACCAAAACTGTAGATGGTCAAGATAACCCTCTCCCTTCAACAAAGAATGCGAAGTTCTATGAAGTAACAAAATCCATCACCATCACAAACCACCTTGTAGATAGTGTCTGGCCCACGATCAATGAAAGCAAATGGCAGTCTCTGACTGAAGAGCAGAAGGGCTGGGTCATGGAAGGCGTGAGAGCCGGTATCGAATACTGTGATGCAACCAATCTTAAGGCAGAGGCAGAACTTATAGAATTCTTCAAGAACGCAGGATTGAAGGTTTACTATGCCGACTTGGATGCTTTTAGTGAGCACGTGCTGAAACGCTATCTTGACAGTGACTATGCAAAGAACTGGGACAAGGAAATGTTTGCAAAGGTTCAGGCCGCTGGGAAATAACGATTGCATCCTATCCGGAGCTATGGTAGCTCCGGATAGCTTTTCATCATTTGCTTTGGAGGGTACCACGTGAAAAAAGTAGCTTTGTTTCTCAGAGATGTAATGGAAATCTATATTCCCATCCTCTCTTTTACCGTATTATTCTTGACCTTCATCTTACAAGTGTTTTTTCGCTATGTGCTTAACAACCCCCTAACATGGACACAAGATGCAATTGTCATAGGATTTTGCTGGACAGTGATACTGGGTGCTTGCTATACAATGCGTAAAAAAGGGCATGTCCAATTTACCATGCTGTATGAGGCATATAGCCCCAAAGTTGCGGCTTGGGCACGCTTGGCAGGCAATCTGTTGATAATAGTCACCTTTATTCTCATGGTCATTCCATCTTTTCGGTATGCATTTTTCCTTGGCTTCCAAAAGACACCAGTTCTCCGAGTCCCCTATACTTGGATATTTCTTCCTTTTACCTATTTTCTTCTCTCCGTCATCGGCTATACCTTTGCCCCGGTCATTGAGGACTGGAAGGTAATCCGAGGTATTCTTCCAGATAGCTACGATCATCAGTTCGATACAATCATTGGGGAGGTAAAGCAGATATGAGTTTCCCCCTATTAGTCACACTTATAGTGTTCATACTCATTTTTATATTAAGGATGCCAATCGCCATCGGCATGCTATCGGCATCAGCCTGTTACTTCCTCGTCAAGGGGGGAGATTTGAGCCTGATAGTTAACCAGGTGATGAATACGTACTACACAAACTACGTGATCATTGCTGTTCCCCTGTTCATTTTTACTGCCAATGTCATGAATACCGGCAAGATCACCGATATGATCTTTACCTTTGCTGGAGGCCTTGCAGGAAGGATGAGGGGTGCCCTAGGACATGTAAACATCCTTGCCTCCCTCATATTCTCAGGAATGACAGGATCAGCCATAGCGGATGCGGCTGGCTTGGGAAAGATTGAAATAGCGGCTATGAAAGAAGACGGGTATGATGCTGAATTTGCATGTGCCATTACTGCTGCTTCAGCTACCATAGGCCCCATCTTTCCCCCATCAATACCGTTGGTAATCTATGCTATGTTGAGTAGCACCTCTGTAGGGGCACTCTTCATGGGAGGCATGATCCCCGCTGTGCTACTAGCCCTATTCCTTATGATATACGTTGCCATCGTTGCGAAAAAAAGAAATTACCCTAGAGGTGAAAAGATTGTGTGGAAAACTTTCCTGCGCTTCTCCTTGAGGGCCCTTCCTGCACTTCTGACCCCAGTGATTCTGCTTGTTGGAATATATACAGGAATAATGACCCCAACAGAAGCAGGAGCCATCGCAGGGCTCTACGCCATCCTAGTGTCGGTATTTGCGTATAAGGCTATGGGCCTTGATGACCTGCTGGAAGTGGTAAAGACCTCAATAAAAGATATTGGGGCAACCAGCATCATGATAGGAGCAGCTGCAGTAATCAGTTATATAGTTGCAAGAGAACAACTAGCTGCAAATATTGCAAACTGGATCTTGGGCGTTACGACCAATAAGACCACATTCCTTATCCTCGTTAATATATTTATTCTAATCCTAGGAATGTTTATGGATACATCTACCATACAATTGGTTTTCGTACCTATCCTAATCCCCGTAGCCAAGACCTTGGGAATTGATATGATCCATTTCGGCTTGGTAGTCACCTTCAACATGATGGTAGGCCTTTCCACCCCGCCCTTTGGGATGTTGCTCTTTATTACTGCAGGAATTTCCGGGACTCCATTGAAGGGAATCATGCGTGAAATCATCTGGCCACTTGTGGTCATGTTGATCGTCTTGATAATTATTACCTATTTCCCGGAAATAACTCTCTTCTTGCCACGGGCAGTAGGTCTTGTTTAGGAGTATCTACATATGAAAAAAAATTATAACGGCTGTTGGCCGACCATGATTACCCCATTTACTGAAGGCAACAATGTTGACTTTAAGGCTATCTCAGCCATAGTCGACTGGTACGTCGAGCGTGGTTGTGATGGAATATTTGCTGTGTGTCAGTCAAGTGAAATGTTCTTCCTGTCAGAACAAGAAAAGCTTGATATAACCAAGGCTGTTGTAGAAGCTGCAGATTCACGAGTAAAGGTCATCGCTTCCGGTCATACTAGCGATGATCATCAAGAACAGATCCAACAACTTGGGGCCATGAGCCAAACAGGTGTAGATGCTGTGGTTCTGGTTGCAAATCGAATGGCTAAGCAGCATGAAGGATCAACTGTATTCAATGCCAATGCTGAAGACATATTCACGCAATTACCTGATGTTACCTTCGGTATCTATGAGTGCCCTTACCCTTACCTTCGTTTACTTACCGACGAATTTCTAGCATCCTGTGCACAAAGGGGTAAACTGATTTTCCTCAAGGATGTTTCGTGTAGCCTGGAAATTGAAAAACGCAGGGTAGAGCTGGTAAAAGGTACCAATCTTGCCCTCTTCAATGCGAATACCTCCACATTGCTAGATTCACTGATCGCTGGCTACCATGGCTATAATGGCGTCATGGCTAACTTTCACATTGATATCTACAAGTGGATGTACGAGCATTTCAAAGATCAACCGGGGCTTGCCAGGGAGGTCAGTGACTTCTTGACCATTGCAGCGATTACAGAGGCACGATCATATCCAGTCAATGCAAAATACCATTTTGACCGTACAGGAGTGAATATGAGCTTGGTAACACGGGCAAAGAGTATGGATTTGCTCAACGAGAATGGGCGTCATGAGATAGAGAGCCTCATCAGGCTTGAACGAGCGATGAGAACCCGATTGGGCCTCAAGCAATGAACAAGGCCAAAGCCCTTCTCAAGAAAATGCAGGATGGAGGGTGCAAGGCAATTGGGGGGCATGTATTCCTCACCGATCCTTCCATTACGGAAGCCATGGCAATGTATGGCTATGACTTTATCTGGATCGACGCAGAACATGGGCCCTTTGACAAGCACAACCTACAGATGCATGTAATGGCTGCAAATTCCGGTGGTGCCGCGGCCTTTGTGAGGGTTACAGAAAACAATCCGGCTGTGATAAAACCAGTGTTGGAAATGGGAATAGACGGTATTATCATACCGATGATACAGACAGAAAAGGACGCTCGAAACGCTATCGAAGCCTGCCTGTACCCTCCCAAAGGGATACGAGGATTTGGTCCGAGAAGAGCAAACAGGTATGGCCAAATTCCTATTGAAACATATTTGGATGATGCCCCTGCTTCTTTTTTGAAAATATTGCAAATAGAGCATATCCACGCAGTGGAGAATCTTGAGGCCATACTTGCCGTACAAGGACTGGATGCCATAATCATCGGTCCTAACGACCTCTCAGCTTCTATTGGACTCTTAGGCGACAGCATGCACCCTGAGCTGCTTTCGCTTGGAAAGAAAATCATCACCTCTGCAAAGATAGCACAAACCCCTGTAGGTGTTTCCATCGGACCTGATGAAAGGACCATACATACCTGGATGGATTTGAATCCTGACTTTATCAGCGTAGGAGATGATATCTCCTTTTTACAACAAGGAGTAAAGAAGACACTCACGATGGTACATATGCATACATAGAGGTACATGCCATAGGAGTATGGAAATCTCTTGTCTTTTACTTTACTCTGCAAAGAGGACAAACATAGATCAAAGGAGTTGCTGTTGAATAACGCCGAGTTTTCCCCCTCACGAACAAATCTAAGCCAACAGGTAGCAGACCATCTAGAGGAAGTAATACTCTCCTCTCCCACCTCCAGGGTTTCTGAAAAACTTCCCTCTGAAATGAAGCTTGCCAAACAATACAATGTAAGCAGACCCATCATCAGAGAAGCCATGAAACTATTACAGGAAAGAGGACTTATCATACTGAAAAATGGTTCTGGCTCGTATATTTCACGCCCTAAGAGTGATACGGTAATGAATGCAGTAAGCCGTATTATGCAGGCTGACAATATAAGCGCTGAAGAACTTACCCAAGTTCGTTGCATCCTAGAGTTATCCTCGATCGATCTTGCAGTTCAACATATCACCGATGAGCAAATTAACGAGATGAGTGACATTCTTGCCGATTTTGCCGACACTACCCTTCCTCTGAAAAAACGTGTCTCTTTGGATGAGGCATTCCATATTGCCATAGCAAAGGCTGGCGGAAACAACCTCCTGGTCATGTTCATAACAGTCCTTACCTCCTTGTTACGCGATTATATGGGAAAGGGGATTCTTATAGATGGAGGAATTGAGGATGCTATCAAGCGCCATCGTCAAATACTCTCTGCTCTTGAAAAACGCGATGCCCAGGCAGCCCATCAAGCTATGGCAGACCACCTACGTGTCTCAAGCGAAAATGTGAAAGAATTTGACAAGCAAGGCATCAAGCTTGCTAAAAGAACAGGCAAACCCAATCAGAGAACATAGGAGCTGATCCTTATACCTTATGGAATTTTTCCCAACAACTTAGGCTCTATCCTCCATAGTAATCATCTCTTCTACTCTATGTGCACGTAACGCACTCACCCTTTTCATGATCTTGCAGATTATCATGGCCTCTTACCCTAGCTCCAACGCTAGGGTGATGAGTAGAGTTTTCACTATCTACTGGTATAGCAAACAGGCCCTTGTGACAGTAAGATAGGACTGGAAGGCAGGACAAAAGGACTTGAGGAGGCAAGGGCATGAGCAAGAAAGAAAAATTTACGGGATTCAAGAAAGAACTCATCGAGAAGAGTGAACAGGAGTTTGGCAAAGAGGCTCGCCAAGCCTACGGCGATGATACAGTTGATGCCTCCCAAGCCAAACTGATGCGCATGAGTGAAGAGAGCTTCGCAGAGTTTGACCAGTTGGGAAAACAGATATTGGAGAAGCTTGAAAAAGCAGAGAGGACCCATGACCCTTCATCGGCCCTAGCGCAAGAGGTTGCAAGCATGCATAAGGAGTGGCTGCTCTATACCTGGCCAAGCTACACGAAAGAAGCACATGAAAAGCTTGCACAAATCTATGTCGATGACCCCAAGTTTAGTGAATATTACCAAGGTAGGGCAGCATTTCTCCGGGATGCCATCCATATCTTCACAGGGAAAAAGAGGCAAGGGGGCTAAAGAATCCTCCCTTTACGTAAGCTTGTGCCCCTTCGCCTCCTGGAATCGCTTGTTCTCCTCATATCTGAAGAGAATAATCCTACGGATAAGGTCCAGGGGGAGAGGCCTATCCAAGGGAAGCTGTATCGCTCCCTTGGATGTCTTGTAGGAGAGCAACTCCTGGGAGAAATGAGAGACTCCGCTAGGGGTCGGATAGAGGCCTGTATGGGCTTTGGCCGCAGCGAAATAGATGAGATCACCCTCATACAGGAAGGTGGGCATCCCGTACTTGATGGTCTCCCTCACGAGGGGGACTGTTTCATGGATGAGGGAACGCAGAGCCCTAAGCCGACTCTGCTGCTCCTCTGAAAACTGTGCGATGTAGGCATCGACCCTTGAGTCTGTATCTCCCACGCTCTTCTTTTCCTGCCCCCTATATTGTCAGCGAATCGATGGCTGTAAGCTCATCTTTTGAGAACGGCTTATCGCCCTTGATGGCCTTGAGATTCTCCTCCAGCTGGGCAACTGAGCTTGCACCAATGAGTACGGAGGTCACCCTCTCATCCTTAAGCAGCCAGGAGATGGCCATCTCTGAGAGGGTTTGTCCACGACCCTTGGCTATCTGGTTGAGCTTGTTGAGCTTTTCCACCATTAGGGGGGTAATGCTGTCGGCCTTGAGGGAGTTGTTTTCACCTGCCCTTGAGCCAGAGGGGACCTTTCCATCGAGATAGCGAGCGGTCAACAACCCTTGGGCCAACGGAGAGAAGCAGATCATGCCAACCTTGCCATCCAGGGCATCAAGGAGCTTGTCCTCCTCTGTCCAGCGGTCGAGGATGGAGTAGCGAACCTGGTTGAGGACGCATGGGCACCCCATCTCATCAAGCAAGGCCTTGGCCTTCAGGGCATCCTTTGCATGGTAGTTGCTTATCGCCACATACAAGGCCTTTCCCTGGGCTACCAACGTTGCCAAGGCCCCCATCGTCTCCTCCAAGGGGGTATTTGGGTCAGGGCGATGATGGTAGAAGATATCCACATACTCAAGGCCCATTCGCCTAAGGCTCTGCTCACAGCTCGCCAAGAGGTATTTGCGGGAACCATAGTTCCCATAAGGTCCTGGCCACATAGGGTATCCCGCCTTGGAAGATATGAGCAGTTCGTCACGATGGTGAGCGAACTGCTCCTTGAGGATCTTTCCAAACCTGGTCTCTGCACTTCCAGGCTCCGGCCCATAGTTGTTGGCAAGGTCAAAGTGGGTGATGCCCCGGTCAAAGGCAGTGCAGAGGATATCTGTAGCCACGCTGTGCTCAGCATCTGTCCCAAAGTTTTGCCAAAGCCCCAAGGAGAGCTCAGGCAACTGCAAGCCACTCTCTCCTGCATAACGGTACTTCATCTCTTCATAACGGTTTGTGTCTGGTGTGTAACTCATAGCCTAACTATACACCACCTTGGAGAGAGGTCAAGCAGGGCAAACCATGGTTGTCCAAATCTTGGTTGTTCATTGTTTTCCATCTTTGCCGTCTATGCTATAGTCTTCCCATGAACAAAACACTGCAGACCTTTCTTGAACTGGTAAGGATAAACTCCGTCTCTGGCAATGAGGATCTCATTGGCCTATTCTTGGAGACTCGGCTGCTCGCTCTTGGATTGTCCACCAGGTGGGATAAGGGGGGAAACCTCTATGCCTACCTACCAGGGGAAGGGCAGACCATCCTCCTCAGTGCACACATGGACACAGTCCCCCTAGCCTTTGATGTTGAGCCCCTGGTAGAGGAGGGACGAGTCCATACAGGGGGCAAGACAGCCTTGGGCGCTGATGATAAGGCAGCCATCGCTGCCATCCTCACAGTCTTGGAGGAAATTCATTTGGAAAGCCTCCCCCACCCAAATATCGTAATCCTCTTCTCAGTCAGGGAGGAGATGGGCCTGCAAGGCATAGCAAAGTTGGAATTGGACAACCTCAGCGGTGTCGACTATGGATTTGTCTTTGACGCCGAAGGGCCTGTAGGGACTTTCATCACAGCGGCTCCAGGCTCAATAAAGCTCGATGCCACCTTTCATGGAAAAGGTGCCCATGCGGGCTTCTCTCCAGAGAGCGGCATCAGTGCCATACAGATGGCCAGTGATGCCATCTCATCAATGCGTCTTCTGCGCATCGATGAGAAGACCACTGCAAATGTGGGGTCTTTTTTGGCGCCGGGGTCCAGAAATATTGTCTGCGACAAGGCAACTCTCTCGCTTGAGGCAAGAAGCCTCGATCATAAGAGCCTGTTGGATCAGATAGGGCACATGAAACAATGCCTGCAAGAGGGGGCTGCCAAGCATGGGGGTGAGCTCAGCATCGAAGAGGAGCTGCTCTATGAGGCATATGCGCTAGAGACCTCTGGCCCTCCCTTTGCGCAACTGAAGATGGCCTGTGAAGCTCTTGGGCTTACCTATAGGCAGAGGCCGACTCTTGGAGGCAGTGATGCAAACGTCCTCAATGCCAAAGGCATTCCTACCGTGGTCTGTACCACAGGATATGAGAAGCCGCACACAGTACATGAATCAATACCCATAGACCAGCTAGATATACTGACCTCACTGGTCAAGAAGTTGGCAACCAGGGAGGAAGAGATATGAACCAGGTGACTATCATAGGAAGCGGAGCAGTAGGGGCAATGTACGGACTTAGACTGCAGGGTCTGTTGGGCAAAGAGAACGTTGTATTTCTTGCTGATGCAAAGCGAAGGGCAAGATATGCACAAGAGCCTCTGCTCATCAATGGAGAGAGGACAGATTTCACCTTTGTTGACCCGAAGGATGCACAACCCAGCCCCTTGGTTATCCTTGCAACCAAGAACCTGCAGCTCGAAGAGGCTGTCAGGCAGATAGCGGGATCTGTTGGAGAGGACACAGCTATCCTATCACTTCTCAATGGGATAGAGAGCGAAGAGAGGCTCAGTGAGGTCTATGGGGAGGAACATGTGCTCTATAGCTTTGCAGTCGGGCTCAACTCCACCCGAGTGGGCAGCCACATCAACTTCAACGAAGAGGGAAGAATTGTCTTTGGGGAGAAGGACAATAGCAAAAGCAAGCGGGTCGATGCCATATGCTCCCTTTTTGACCGCGCAAAGATCGCCTATGTGGTGCCTCAGGACATTCGCTTGGAACTTTGGAAGAAGTTCATGCTCAACACAGCCTTCAACACCATAAGTGCCCTGACCAGGGCCACCTATGGGGACCTGATGCAGGAAAGTGTAAAAACCCTTGCATGGAAGGCAAGCAAAGAGGTGCAGGCAGTAGGACAGAAAGAAGGGGTGTTCCTCACCGATGCGATGATCGAAGAGAACCACCAGATCGTGGGGGCCTTGGGATTCGAAGGGAAGACTTCCATGTTCCAGGACATGGAAGCTGGAAGAAAGACTGAAAACGCATGGTTTTGTTCGGCTGTCGTCCGACTAGGGAAAAAACACTCCATCCCCACCCCTACCTGTGAGGTCCTTTCCCTGTTGGTAGAGGCATCAGAAGGGGTATACCTCAGGCAGAAAGCAGTTCGTCAGCAGCACTCTTCTTAGCTTGGATCAGCATCTCTACAAGTTCATCCACCTGGTCTTCTGGACACTTGGTGCAGTAGATATGGAATTCGTTTGCAGAGGTTGGGACCGTCTTGGCCATCTCCAGCAGCCTGTGTTTTTCTAGGATCCTTACAGCAGGCACATTGTATTTCCTTGCCATAGCGTCCCTAGCCAGAAAAAAATGCTTGAGGTAGGTCTTCTCTGTCTTGTTCATATACTTCCAGGAGGAAAACTTGGTCCAGCCCGGCTTGTCAGGACCTTTGGGCTTAGCCACGGTAAGCATGGTCTTCTCAACCTGCTCGGTCAGACCCCGTTCTTCAATGAGGGTGGTAAGGATGATCTTCAGGGAAAAAAGATGTGCCACGTCACTGAGGGCATACTGGATCTGGTCCTCCTTCAGAGGTCTTCGCAACCAGTTGGTCATCTGATTTTTCTTCTTACTCTTGTTGCTCTTCTCCTGTTGCAAGCCAAGATGCAGCTCCACCAGGCCGGTGAGGTTGCCTGTATACCCCAGGGCGAGAGCCTGTACCCTGATGTCAAAGACATGTGCAAGAGCTATGCCATAGGCCTTACGCACAAGGGCGGCATCACTTGCACAGTCGAACATGACCTTCTCCAGTTCAGGATCTTCAAGGAAGGTTTTCAGCCCTTCGTCGCTTATCTTGAACGGGTCTATGAGGCAGTACTCCTCTCCGTCAAACATCTGTATCAGGCAGAGGTGTTCCCCATAACTATGCAGGTTAAGCTCCCCCTCAAAATCCATGGCGATAGAGAAGATCCCTCTTTGTTTCCAGCTTTGTACCAAGGTGGTGAGTTTGTTATCCGAATCAATGGTGGTATATCTATACATATGCCCCAGTATAGCAAATTAGCCCCCCTTTGAACACCGAAGGCTTCCCCTTACAGGAAGCCTCCGGTCAATTGCTAGAGGGGAAAATAGTGAGAGTCTTCAGGTTTACTCCACTTCCCTCGGGAGGATAAGATTGAGGAATATGCCCACCAAAGTGGCCAGGGCAACCCCACCAAGGGAGAATTCCATCTGCTGTCCCATACTGAAGTTGAGCAAACCACCTCCAATTCCGATCACCAGGATCACACTGCTGATAGTGAGGTTCCTCTTATCCTCATAGTCAACACCGCTGTCCACCAAGGTCCTTAGGCCACTGGAGGCTATGGTGCCAAAAAGCAACATGGAGATCCCGCCCAATACAGGGTTGGGAATGGTTTGGATCAGGGCACCGAACTTGGGAAAGAACGAGAGGAAGATGGCAAACACCGCAGCTCCTCCAATTACCCAGACACTGTAGACACGAGTGAGGGCCAAGACGCCAATATTCTCTCCATAGGTGGTGTTCGGCGGTCCCCCCCAGAAGGAGGCCCAAAGGGTTGCAAAACCGTCACCAGCAAGCGTCCTTTCCAGACCTGGATCCTTATAAAAATCTTTACCGACCACTTTGGAGATGGTAAGGGTATCACCCAGGTGCTCACAGATAGTGGCTAGGGAGACTATGATGAAGGTAAGGCTTGCCACCAAGTTGAACTTGGGAAAGGCAAAGGTGGGCAAGCCAAACCAAGAGGCCTGCCTAACACCCTCAAAGCTGATCAAGGCAAAGGAGGGGAAAATCATACCCATCAGCAGGGTAAAGATATATCCTGTAAGAAGCCCCACCAGAAGGGGAATGATGCTGAAGAACCCTTTGGCAAAGAGGTTCATCACAATGGTCATCGCCAGTGTTACACAGGCGATGGTGAGTAGGACAAGGCTGTAATCACCATTTCCATCATACATCGCCATACCCATTGCTGTTGGGGCAAGGTTGAGTCCGATGACGATGATCACCGAGCCGATGACTACAGGAGGCAGTGCTTTACCCAGCCATGCATGGCCGCTTTTCTTGATGATAAACGCTACCAGGATATAAAAAAGGCCTGAGACAAAGGCACCACCCATCGCGTAAGCCATCCCATAGGAGGAGGATATTGCTATGAGTGCTGGAATAAAGGCAAAGGAGGAGCCGAGGAATGCAGGCACCTTCGCCTTGGTGATGACAATATAGAGCAGAGTTCCCGTCCCTGCAGTGAACAAGGCGGTACTTGGGCTCAACCCGGTAAGAATCGGAACGAGAATGGTCGCTCCGAACATCGCAAAGACATGCTGGATACTCAGGGGGATCCACTGAGTGAGAGGTGGCTTGTCTGCCGGTCCGTACTTCATTTTTGAGGAGGGCTGGTTTCCCATAGATATACTCCTTGGACCTGCACAACAGAGCCTTTTACACAGCAAGGATGCAGGTAGAGGGGGATAAGATGATGACTTTCTAGGAAGTCTCTCAATCTTACCCAAAAACCAGACATGAGGGGAAGTGCATCAACCAAGTTTCATGGACAATATCTGCGCCGCCCCCAACAAAGTGCAACGAAATTGCACCGCATCCTGATATGACTGGTGGATCAATGCTTGAATAAAGGGTACAGGGCTCCAAACACCATCAGAAGAGGGGAAAAAATCAGCACAAGAAGCCCAAAGAGCAGCAGTAACGATGGAGAACCGGTCATGGAGAGAAACCAAGGGGGAAAACAGGAAAGCTCCTTATCACCTTTGGTTGTTTCTTGTTTGGTGGTGGTGTGCATGGCATCTTTTTTTATCATATCCAAAGGGTACACCACCACCTATGACATACAGTGTCATAGGTAGAATATGTTTAGAATTTTTCCGCCTCTTTAGCCATGGCCATCACAGCCTCTTTCCAAGCCTGTACAAACTGGGGAGGCCCTATGGGCCTTGCCAGGGGACCGAAAGCGAGCAGCTGGGAGAGGATCTCCTGCAGGTTTGCGACAGGGATCGTGACTTCCAACCCCTCTTTGCCATCAAGTTCAACCTTGCGGACCGTTTGGTCCTTGTGCCAGGTCTGGGTCTCCAGTGCGTTACGCGCCCAGCCAAAGACGCAGAAGGTAACGGGGGTGCTCCTATCGCCCATAAAGATGCCAAACCCCCCATGG
>CAYMRN010000015.1:2015-12087 GCA_964392855.1 uncultured Sphaerochaeta sp. | reverse complement strand
CTGTCGTCCCCTTGGAAGGGTGGAAACGGAGTATGTATTTTCCTGACCTAGGCCTGCCCTGGGTGATGACAAGCCCTTCCATAGCTCACTTCTCGACAGCGCTTCTCTATGCAGGGATGTGTCTCTTCGAAGGGACCAACCTCAGCGAGGGACGGGGAACCAGCAATCCCTTCTCCCTGATAGGAAGTCCATATCTTGAGCCTTTTTCCCTGAGCAGGAAGGCCGGTGAACTTGGTCTTGCTGGAGTTGGCTTTACCCCCGCACACTTCACCCCTACCGCAAGCAAGTATGCTCATCAGAGGTGTAAGGGGTTGCAACTGCATGTCCTGGACAAGCATACGTTCAGACCGGTTGCTACAGCCCTGAGCTTGATCAACCTCATAGCAAAACAGTACCCAAGCGACTTTTCCTTCCTGCCAGCGAGCAAGGAAGGGTCCATGATGAGCTTTGAGCGGTTGGCAGGCAAGCTTACCATACCCATGCTGTTGGATGATCTTCCCCACCTTATCCATGCATGGGAAGAGGAGAGTGCGCTATTCAGTGAGCAGAAACAGATTTTTCACCTCTACCAATAAAGGAGTCATCGTGAACATCACCAAACAGGTTGGACAACATTTTGTCTGTGGCTTTCCAGGACCTACCATGGACGAAGCCTTCAAGGAGGCAGTCAGGACCCATAAGATTGCCAACGTCATTCTCTTCGCCCGGAATATAGAGAGCAAGGAGCAGGTGAAAAGGCTCTGTGAGGAGATCCAGGCTCTGGTCCGCAAGGAGTGTGGTACCGATGCCATCATCGGCATCGACCAGGAGGGGGGGATGGTCACCCGCCTCAGTGAGGACTGCACCAATGTCCCCTCGGCAATGGCGATCAGTGCTACAGGCGAGAGCTCTTCTGCCTATGAGGTGGGCGTCATCACCGCCAGCGAGCTGAATGCCCTGGGTATCATGTGCGACTTTGCCCCGGTATTGGATGTGAACAGCAACAAGGCCAACCCGGTCATCGGGGTACGCAGCTACGGCGATACCAAGGCAAGGGTCATCGAGTATGGCCTGGCCATGGCCGAAGGCTTGCAGAGCAAGGGCATCATGGCAGTGGGCAAGCACTTCCCCGGCCATGGGGATACTCACCTTGATTCACACCTCTCCCTTCCGAAGGTGGTCTCCGACAGGCAGGGGCTTGAAGAGCATATCGAGCCTTTTAGAAGAGCAATCAATGCAGGGATCGAAGGCATCATGAGCAGCCATATCCTTTTTCCCGCACTGGAAGAAAAAGAGATTCCTGCCACGATGAGCCGCTCTATCCTCACCGATTTCCTCAAGGGGGAGCTGGGCTTCAAGGGTCTTGTCTTTACCGATTGCATGGAGATGCAGGCCATCGCCCGATATTATGGGACAGTTGAGGCATCACTGTCTGCCTTGCAGGCAGGAGCAGACCTGGTGTGCATCAGCCACCATGCGGATCTGGCCTGCAAGGCCATAGACCTGGTATCTGAGGCTTTGGAGGATGGAAGGCTTTCCAAGGAGGAACTCTCTGCATCCACCGAGAAGATCCTGCTGGCAAAAGCAATGCTTGCAGACCAGAAGAGGCTCGATTTCTCCCTGGTGGGGTGCAACGATCACAAGCAAAGGTCCCGCCATCTTGTAGAGAAGTCCCTATGCCTGGTGAACGACCGGGACTTCCAGGTAGGGCAGGAGCCGTTGTTTGTTGCTCCCCGTATATCACCATCCCCTCGATCATGCCCACCATCATGGTGATGCTGATCCTCAATGTGGGGCGCCTGCTCTCCCTTGGCTTTGAGAAGGTCCTTCTGATGTACACCCCGGACAACAGTATGGTCAGCGATATCATCGACACCCTGGTCTACCGTACCGGCCTTGCGAACCAGAACTACTCCTATGCAACGGCCATCGGGCTGTTCAGTGGTGTGATAGGCATCATCCTGGTCGCAGGAAGCAACTCCTTGAGCAAACGCCTCACAGGCGATGGGATCTACTAATTATGAGACAGTACAAGACACGTTCCAACTTCCTGTTCAACTCCTTGGTCAACCTGGTGATGCTCACCTCGCTGCTGCTCTGCCTCATCCCGTTTGTGTATATGATCGCCCTCTCCCTTTCCAGTCCGAAGGCCATCATCAACAACGAGGTGTTCCTCTGGCCCAAAGGGTTCAACATCAAGGCATACCTGCAGATATTCAGCTATCCGAACTTCTTCCATGCGTATGGGAATACCATTTTCTATACCTTTGGGGGGACAGCCATTTCCTTGGTTATGATGATCCTCTTTGCCTATCCGCTGAGCAAGAGCAAGCTGCGAGGGCAGAAGATGCTGATGAAGCTGGTGATATTCTCCATGTTCTTCACCGGTGGGCTCATACCAAATTATCTGTTGGTCTCGTCCTTGCACCTAGTCAATACCAGGTGGGCGATGCTTCTGCCGTTTGCGATCAACCAGTTCAACCTGATACTGTTGATCAACTTCTTCAAGACCATCCCCGGCGACATGGAGGAGGCGGCCATCATCGATGGCCTGGACTACTTCGGTATCCTGTTGAGGATTGTCCTGCCCCTCAGTGGGGCAGCCCTTGCGACTGTCGGGCTCTACACAGCAGTCTTCTTCTGGAATGACTGGTTCAATGGTCTCATCTACCTCAAGAGCTCACAGTTTCCCGTCATGCTGTTCCTACGCAACATAGTCACAGGCACCAGCATGGTCGGTGATGCTGCAGGCTCTGGGGACAAGACAAGCATAGCCATCTCCATCAAGAGTGCCGTCATCATAACCAGCACACTTCCCATCATCGTACTCTATCCGTTCCTCCAGCGGTATTTTGTCAAGGGAATCATGATAGGGGCTGTGAAGGGGTAGTATACCTAGAGGGTTATTTCAGTAGCTTCCCTCTTCCTATGTCTGGCACTGAAGTCCTTTGACGTGCCATAGGCGGCAAGTACCTTGCACTTCTCACCTTCTCTGAAGACCGTGTCATACTGGTCTGCTGAGTTGAGGGGGAGGGAGAAGGTGATGGTCGTCCTCCTTGGCTCCTCTACGAAAGAGATTGCCTTGGCGGACTCTTTTCCCCCAAGGGAGAGATCGCTTGTATGGCTGGTGGTTCCTGTCCCATACTCATCACTGATAAAGATTTTCCCATTTTCCACATAGGCGAGGATATAATCGGCATCCTTCATACGCCTTGTGGGATTGAAGCCCAGGGATATCCACCCTGTGGTAGGGGCTCTCATGGTGAATTCAATGGTTTCTGCCTTGAAGACCCAGGAAAATGACCAATCCTTGGAGAACTCGGCCGCCTTTTCGGCAGACAGGGGAGCTGTGGCTGAGCAGAGGATAAACAGGACGAGTAGCACATAACTGCCTCGTAGTTTGCGCATATATAACTCCTTGCACCGATTTCAGTTGCAAATGCTTTCAACTCATTCATACTATAGGTCAGTGGCGAACGCAAGAATGCGAGGGAGTGTTTTGCGAATATTCTCTTCTTGCCTTTGCAAAGGAGCATGTATGACCTTTCTTCAAGATATAGCGTACGCATCGTTCTTGGGTTTCCCCCTTATCGGATACTTGGGAATATTCAGCTATCTCTTCTTGGCAGCAACTGCCTCAGTCTCCATCCTGAACAGGAGAAAGATAGCCAAGATACCCTTGCGCATACACTTCAGGCTTGCCTACCTGACCCTTTGCCTTGCAACAGTCCATGCTATTCTTGCCTTGGCAGTCTATCTGTAAGAGGTGCATACTCAAAAAAGCTCACTGTAAGGATTGTTCTCAGTCGGGGTGTCTACCCTTTTAATGGCAAGCGTTTTGCTATGCTATCTTATTTTCAATTATAGAGTTATTTCTTTAAAAATGATGCGTTAGAGCCGATAATAAAAAGAATCCTAGGAGGACATATGCGAAAAACCGATGTACTGGTAATTGGCGGAGGCGCTTCCGGATTGCAGTCTGCCATAACCATTAAGACTAATTACCCCGAAAAAGAGGTATTGCTTGTACGAAAAGAGCAACAGGTGCTTATCCCCTGTGGAATCCCTTACCTGTTTGGAACCTTGGAGGATACCAGCAAGAACATCCTTCCCGACAAGCTGCTGACCAGTGTGGGTGTTGAGATAGTGATAGACGAACTGGTTGAACTGCATGTGGAGGACCACAACTGCATCTTTGCCAGTGGCGACAGCATACAGTATGGCAAGCTGATCCTCGCTACCGGCTCTGTGCCCACCAAGCCCGCATGGCTGAAGGGATCAGAGCTGAAACATGTCTATACCATCCCCAAGGACAAGGTCTATCTTGATGCGATGCTGGAAAACCTCTCCGCTCTCAAGGAGGTCCTGGTCGTCGGGGCAGGGTTTATCGGGGTGGAGGTTTCTGACGAACTGAACAAGCGAGGGTACAAGGTTACCTTGCTGGAGATCGAAGAGCATCTTGTTGAGCGTGGTGTAGAGGTCGTCACGAGAAAAGGAGTATCAGGGGTCCCCTGCAGGGTATCCCTTGATCAAGGCAGCAGAAGTGATCGTGAAGAAGATGCGCTAGAAAGATGGACTGCCTATAGGGCTGTAGCCCTATTGCATGAACAGAGAGTACTGTTTTTTGTTGCCTTTCTCGTTTTCTCTATCTGTTATGCTATATTCCTCGATATTGCTCACCTTGTATGTTACTATAACCTTAGTATTATAGGTACAAATATGTGCTAGATAACTTTTTCTTCAGGGGTCTATTATACATGGTACACACTTCTCAAGCCTCCACCGTAGGGTTCTTTTGTCACTCAGATGCTGATTGGACCGTCGTTGAGGGAGTTGAATCCCTCTTGGCCTTTCTTGATTGCCCGCCTGACGTCTTCGAACAGACCTATAGAAACTCCTTCCTGAAACTCATAACCCAGCCGAGAGAGACCCTGCTGCCCCAACCCCATGCAGTGCAAGCCTATGGGGTACCCTGCATCTGTTCAGCAGAAAGGAAAAAAGGACGATGGCTTGTCCAGTTGGACAGGCTTCCCTTTGGCCTGCAGGGAGAAGAGCATGAATTTGGTCTTTTTCGGCTGGCAGAAGGGACCAAGGTAGTGTGGGCCGATGAGGCTTTCTATCAGGTGGTGGGCGTGTCCCAAGAGGAGTTTGCAACCACCTATACGAATGACCTCTCCCGTTTTGATGCTTCGCTTTCCTCTCTTCCTGAGCGTAAGTATCTGCATCTTGATCAGCATAACCTGTTGTTCTGTGCAACCAGAAGTGCAGGATACTGTTTTTCCTTGCCGGCTTATTCTGCGTTAAACATGTATTATAAGGCATTTAGGGCTAATGGTATGCGTGCCTGGCAGTATGAGGTGGAGACTAGTACCCTCAGAGGGGTGATCTTCAGTGATGCAGACCTTTTTCAGTTGGAATCGTTGCACCGGCGTCTGAGGAATGGGGAGAGTTACTGCTCTGCACGTTTCTTTCTCGAAGGTGAAAAACGTTTTGTCTCTGTGCAATACCAAAGGGAAGGGCCCATTGCATTTGCCGTTGAACAGGACATATCCTCCTATGCCAACAAGCAGAGGTTTGTTTTTTTTGAGGAGCACCTGCATGAACAAAATCTGCAGTCGCTGCAAAGTGTCATCAAGGCAGACCTGACTGACAATACGGTGGTATATCTTAAGCGTAATGGTCTGAAAAGCAGGACTGTTGGAGAGGTGCATACCCTGTCGGAGGTGGTTGAAGCTATCATAGGGTCTATGACCTTCGATGAGGAGAAGCAGACCTTCCGAAAAAAATTCAGTCTGGACTCAATGCTTGAGGCAGAACAGGAGGGAACCAATGAGCTCCTCATGGAGTTTCGCAGCAGTGATGAGACAGGCTCGATACACTGGATGGAAGCTAGGGTACTGCTGCATCGTGACTTGAATACCCAGCATATTCACGCCTTGGGTACCTCAAGGCGTATCACTGAAAAAAAGAAGTTGGAGCTTAGCCTGGCCGAGAAGCCCCAACGTGACCACATCACCAAATTTTATGACAAGAAGACCTTTGCCTCAATGGTGGACCTTGCCTTGAAAATGGAGGAAAATCACTCTTTTCCCTATGCATTCGCCATTATCGAGATCCAGGGGATAAGCTTGGTCAACCAGTCGATTTTTTCGCACATAGCCCAGATCATCCGTCTTGGCATCAATGACCGCTGTATTGTCGGCAGGTTGGATTCTACCAATTTCGGCCTGTTCTTTGACAAGATTGAGAACTGCATGGATGCAAAAATACGGCTTGAACGCTTGGCAAGCATGCTCGCCAATGCCTCCGTCTTCGATGCCATCGAACACCACCCCACCTCGTTCACCGGGTTTGTTTCCGGGAGCTATGGGGATGACGAATCGTATTCCTCCTTGCTGCAAAAGGCTACCCAGGCAGTGGAAAAAGCGTATGAGAAGGGGAAAAACCAAGTCTTTGTCCATGATGGTGGAAATGCTAATTTCTCAAGCTCGACGCTGCCGCTGAACTTGATGGACATCCGGGCCCAAGGGGTGATCCTTGGCCACATGGATAAAACCATCAGAGATAATGATCTGGGATCGACACTGCCGCTGATCCTTTCCCAAGTCGGTATGTATTACCGTAGCAAAAGGGTCTGTCTGTTGACCAAGGAGCCAGGCAAAGTCCTTCAGGTAACAGCAAGTTGGAAACTCTCCACATCGGCGCTGTTTTCTTACTCCTTTCCCTTTGATCCTTTTGCCGGCCTTTTTGACAAGCAACAGGTAAGAAAGGTCTCCGCTCGTGAACAGCACCCCTCCATCCCCTGTTTTGATGGTTCTGACCTTTTGGTCGGCAATCTGCAGGTTTGGAATCTGGAAACAAGCTATCTTGTTGTATTCGATCCTGGCCATGATGATATCTCAGTGCTTACCCATGCTGCCCAGCTTATCAGCAGTGAGATGACAAAACGCCGTATGCTCGATCACCAGGAGTATCTGCTCTATCATGACAATGATACGGGTTTCAGGAATTTTCATGGCTACAACCAGTACATATCCACCCTGGAAGGGGACCCGATATCCTCTCTAGGGCTCATCATAGTTGATGTCAACGACCTCAAGGAGATCAACAGGCGCAAAGGCAAGGATTTTGGCAATAAGGTCATCAAGACTGCTTCCCAGGCATTGCGGGAGAACTTTCCTGAAGCTGAGCTGTTTCGTCTCTCCAGCCATGAGTTTCTCGGTGTCCGTGTTGATGTCACGTATAAGGGCTTCAGTCAGATGATTGAGGCTTTGTCACTGCAACTGCACACCCTGCTTCCGGGCAACACTACCCTTGCACACGCTTGGTCGGAGCAGGAAAAGCAGGTGCCTGTGCTCTACAACCAGGCCTCGATGGAGCTTGAGGCCAACCGGCAGAACTCCCTGGACCTCTCAAATCTGAGGGAACACTACCAGGGGTATGCAGAGCTTGACGCTTCTATCAAGCGAGGGGAGTACATTATCCACCTCCAGCCGAAGATATGTTGCACTACAGGGCAAGCCTGTGGCTCTGAAGCCCTTATCCGGCATGTGCACCCTACCCATGGCCTGGTCTCCCCAGCCAAGTTCATCCCTCAGTTCGAACAGGATGGGCTGATCAGGTACATTGACCTTTTCGTGTTTGAAGAGGTTTGCAAACTGCTTTCGCGCTGGCAAGGGGAAGGGGGCAAGCCCTTGCCCGTCTCCTTGAACTTCTCCCGGCTGACCCTGCTTGATACGAAGCTCATATCCCGGATGGAGGAGATCAGGGCCCGCCATGGTATCGATAGCAAGCTTGTGGAGATTGAGATCACCGAAAGCTTTGGTGCTTTGGATAGGAATCTGGTGAAACGAGTCGCCAAGGAGATCGTCGAGGCAGGCTTTACCCTGTGCATCGATGATTTCGGTTCTGAGTATAGTAACCTCAGCACCCTTACCTTACTCCCGATAAAAGTCCTGAAGCTCGATAAGAGCCTCATAGACTCGGTGACCTATAGCGAAAACGCACAGATTTTTGTAGAAGGGTTTATCACCATCTGCAAAAGGCTTGCGATACTGACTGTGGCTGAAGGGGTTGAGACAGAGGCCCAGAAGGATCTGCTTGTAAGCATGGGCTGTGATATGATCCAGGGATATTTCTTTGACAAGCCTCTGGGCCTATCGCAGTTTGAACAAAAATACAGATCTAAGTCCCATCCTGGACTGATTACATAGAAGTATGCCAGCTCATCCTTGCCATGCGGGTGGTGTAATCGCCTTGATGGATGAGTTTACCCGCATATGCAGAGAAAAAAGAGTTTTATAGGGAGAATATCTATATTCTCTGTATTTTTTTTGTATATAAATAGACATAATGCATACGTTGGTGATACAATCCCTCAAAATGTACTCTCAATATGGTCATCTCTGGCCAGAAGGATTGCTTGTATGGTGAAAAAAAACATCGATTGGAAAAATCTTAACTTTACCTATTCCAAGACTGATAGCCGATATGTTTCCCAATGGAAGGAAGGTGTCTGGGATGAAGGGAAGATGGTCGAGGATGCCAACGTCACTCTCAACGAGAGTGCCGGTGTGCTGCAGTATGCCCAGACCTGTTTTGAAGGGCTGAAGGTGTATACCACCTCTGATGACCGGGTAGTGGCCTTTCGTCCTGACCTCAATGCAAAGCGGATGAGCGATACGGCAAAAAGGCTGCTGATGCCCCCCTTTGACGAGAAGAGATTCATCGATGCACTGGAGCAGCTTGTGAGGGCAAACCTCGCCTATGTCCCTCCTTATGGCAGTGGCGCTACACTCTACATCAGGCCTTTCCTCTATGGCAGTGGGCCGATCATCGGAGTTGCACCTTCACCTGAATATACCTTCAGGATGTTCTGCACCCCTGTTGGCCCGTACTTCAAGGGCGGGGTGAAACCTCTGAAGCTGGTGGTCAGTGAGTATGATAGGGCAGCTCCGCAGGGAACCGGTCATATCAAGGCAGGGCTCAACTATGCCATGAGCCTCTATGCAGGCAATGAGGCAAAATCCAACGGGTTTGCCGAGAACGTCTTCCTCGATGCGGCAACCCGCACCAAGGTGGAGGAGACAGGTGGGGCGAACTTCATCTTCATCACTGAGGACAACAAGGTTGTCACTCCCAAGAGTCCGACCATCCTGCCCTCCATCACCCGCCGCTCGCTGATGTATGTCGCCAAACACTATCTGAATCTGGAGACTGAAGAGCGCGACATTCCCCTCTCTGAGGTGAGTTCCTTCAAGGAGGGTGGCTTGTGTGGTACTGCGGCGGTCATATCGCCCATTGGCTCCATCACAACCAAAGAGGGTGTCATATCCATGCGTAGCGGGATGGACAGCATGGGACCGATAACCAAGCAGCTGTATGATACCCTTACCGGTATCCAGATGGGCAGGATCGAGGCACCAGAGGGGTGGATCCACGAGATAGCCTAAACCTAAGCATCTTGGATATTGGCAGCTCTCTGCCATGTCACCAGACCCCATACATGACAAAACCTGCCTCTTGGCAGGTTTTGTTGTGTACCGTCTTGTTGCAATTCTGAAAGTCCCCAAGAAGCAGAGAAGGAGAGGGGAGGCTTCTTCTGAGCCCAAGGTTTCCTTACTCACTCTCCACATGCCTGAACTTGGTGAACCCTAAGGCGATGGTAAGAAGCAGGACAAAGAGAGATCCCCCTATACCTGCATTCCTGTACGAGCCGAACATCTGGTGGACAACGCTGAAGAACCAAGGGCCCAAGGCACTTCCAGCAACCATGATGGACATGGCAAAGCCGCTTATTGCCCCTATGTGTTCCCTTCCGTAGAGTTTTGGCCAGGTGACGATATTCAGCATTCCGAACAACCCGGAGGCCATGCCATAGGGAAGGAGGAAAAACAGGCGAACCAGCGGAATTGAGAAAAAGACGAGGCAAAGCGATATGAGCAACAGTGAGACCAGAAAGGTCATGAATAGCCATTTGATGGGGAACCTGTCGCTGAGGTAGCTTGCGCCAAATCTGGCAATGACAGAGATGCATGAGATGGGTAGGAAAATTGAAACGGCCTCAGAGGCCGTTTGCCCAAATTCTGAGAAG
>CAYMRN010000015.1:0-2005 GCA_964392855.1 uncultured Sphaerochaeta sp. | reverse complement strand
GACGACATGGAAGGTAAATGCTGTGGTGAAGAGGGAAGAGAAACCCATAGCAAGCAGGATGAGCCAAAAGCGTACTTCCTTACGGGCTTCAGTGATATCCTTTTGCTGTATGGCATCACCGATGATTGCTCGTCTTGTCTGCTTGCGTGGGGGCATGCCCTGTTCTATCTCCATGGAGCACGATGCCGGGTCAGTGCGATAGGTAAGCAGGGCCAAGGGAAGGAACCCGACGAGCAGCAGGGTGGCCAGTGCTACCAGAGCACCTGACCACCCTAGGTTGTCGATCAGTCTTTGCAGCGGCTGGGGCGCATAGGAGAAGCCAAATGCAGTCACCAGGCCCATCAGGCCCACTGCCAGGCCCCTGCGTGAGGAGAACCAGCGGGCGACCATGGCCCTGGATGCCAGTGTCAGGACTCCCTGGCCAAAAAACCTGATACCGAAGAAGCCCAAGGTCAGGATCACCACTGTCACCAAGGGAAGGGGGAGTCTGGAGATGGTAGCCAGCTTCCCAATGATAGCCGGGGAAAATGCCAGCAAGAGAAGGAACAACCCCAGAAAAAAGGCGGCGAGCCCCGCGGTAAGGCGTGCTCCCCTCCTGTCGTAGAAAATACCTGCAAAGGGGATGATGAGGCTGCTTGCCAGCGTACCTATCATATATGAAGAGGAGACTCCCACCCGTGTCAGGGAGAGCTCTCTGATGTAGTGGTCGGTAAAGACTGAGACTCCCATAGTCTGTCCTGGTATGCTTGCCAGTATCCCCATTGCCCCGACTACAAGGATGACCCACCCATAGTAGAAGGGCAGTGAGGATATGAAAGATTGTTTTTTAGCTGCCATATTGTTCTGCAATGAAAGACTCCAAACATGAGATAGGCCTATTCTACAGGAGAGAAGATGTTTGTTCCACACACCCCAGCGGTTTGCAAATGGGCCCTGTTGGTGTAGAGTTGGGCAAGAGAGGGATGACCGGATGAAAAAAGCCATGTTGCTCATACTGTTCTTGTCATTGCTGGGTTTTCACCTGGCTGCAAAACCGTGGAACAGGATAGAGACCACTCATACCACCATCATCTTTGAAGAAGAGGATGCAGAAAGTGCTCAACATGTTGCTTCTTTTGCTGATGAGGTATTCTTTGAACTGGCATCCCTGCTTGAGCATGTTCCAAAGGGTAAAGTGCCGGTCATCCTTTCCGGAAGGCCTGCCTTCTCCAATGGTTTGTTCTCCCCCTTCCCCTCCTCCATCATCCTCTATCTGACCAGTCCTGTGGACCGGTTCCTCGGTTCCCGCTCATCCTCTTGGCTCAGAAGCCTCTACACCCATGAATTGACTCACTACCTTCACCTGACAGCACCTGTTGGGCTTGCAAAGTATCTCTTTTTCCTTGGCCCTGAAGTCCATGTCATGAATACCGCCCTGATGCCCTTGTGGTGGATAGAGGGGATAACCACCTACACCGAAAGTACCTATGCCCAAGGGGGAAGGGGAGACTCAGCCCTGTTTGCCCTCACCTGGCAAGCGCCGATGCTCCAAGATTCGCTATGGACTCTCTCCCAAGGACGCTATAACTCCAGCTTCCCTCCCTCGGGAAGGATCTACAGCACCGGCTACCTCATGGTCGATTTTCTGATGCGTCACTATGGAGAAGAGAGCTTTGCAAGGGTGAACAGCACCTTTGCCTGGTTTCCTTTCTTTGGTCTCAACCGAGCACTCAAGAAAGAGACGGGCTTTTCAGGCAAGGCCCTTTTTGCCTTGGCCATAGAGGAACAAGAGAAAGCCCTGCCGCAAGGACCCTCTCTGGGAGAGCTATTCACCCCAGACTCCTTTGGTGACTACTATCTTCCAGCGCAAACAGGGCTTGGATTGGTAGGGTACTCCAATACCCATGAACGAGGAGGAGTCTTGACAAGGTATTTGGCTGAGGGAAAAAGTGAAGAGATCCTGAAGCTTCCCTACATCGATGGAGACTCGCTTTCAGTCAAGGCCTCCCAAGCCTTGTTCTCCTTT
>CAYMRN010000014.1:0-12730 GCA_964392855.1 uncultured Sphaerochaeta sp. | reverse complement strand
TGGGAGCGCTATAACTTTAAGGTAGTGGGAGAAGCCGGAAACGGCATCGAAGCGCTTGAGATGATCGAGGATCTCCACCCTGATGTGGTCATCACAGACATAAAGATGCCCTATCTCGACGGAATGGAGCTCATCAAGGAGATCCGTCGCTCCCTCCCGCCTGTCACCATCATCATTATCAGCGGCTATGACGAGTTTACCTATGCCCAGCAGGCAATCCGCTATGATGTCAGCGAGTATGTGCTCAAGCCGGTCACCGTTGAGGATATCTGTAATCTGCTGGAACGTACGGCAAAGCACCTGGATGAGGACATCATCAGGATGCAGGACCAAAGTCGCCTCAGAAGTGTCTACAACCAGGCCCTTCCCCTCATCAGGGAGAAATTCCTTGTCTCCCTGCTTACCCCTGTACACCAGATCAGCAATGCGAGCCTCATTGCCAAGGCAAAGGATTATGGCTTTAATCTGGAAGGGGATGAGTTTATCGTTGCAACCTTTGAGACGGACCATGACGAGCAGGATGACCCTTTGGAGGCTATGGCCCTTTTGGAAGTTACCCTGGAGGTATTCCAAAAGGAAGGAAGGGACATCGTCTTCCAGTTTGAAAATCAGATAGTCATCATCTTCACCGCAAACAGCCATGGCGAAGGGCAGTACGACTCGCTGTTCCGCAAGCAGACGTTCAGGAAGATTGAGCAATTACAGGCCTATCTGGAGAAGTACTTCTCCTTTCCCATCGTCATCGGGGTCGGAAACCTGGTGCATGTTCCCTCAGCCATATCGCAATCCTACAGGCAGGCCTTGGAAGCTTTGAACTACAGCTCCTTCTACCCGGAACAGCTCTTGCTGGTCATAAGCGACCTGGAGAAACCCGATACCCAGGAGGACAAGATTCATCTGCAGGAACTGCTCAGCAACGTCATCATAGCAGTAAAGCTGGGCAGCGAGGAGCAGGTGGTGGAGAGTGTAAACAACCTCTTTGGGGAGCGGGCAGCCGCCCTTCCCTTTGAGGGGCTGCAGGCATTTCTTCTGGAGTTGAGCGCTTCGCTGAACACCCTTGCAGAAAGTTATGACTACAACCTCTTCCAACTGAGTGAGGAGGGTGATTCACGCTCCTTTTTCTCTGAACTGGGAAGCTTGAACACCTTGGGGAAAGCCCGACGCTGGCTTACGAAGCTCGCCCTCTCCATACATACCACCATAAGCGGGCAGCGTGAAAACTCCCATATACAGTTTGTGCAGGAGGCAAAGGCCCTCATAGCCAAGCACTTTACCGAACCAGGGTTTGGCCTTGACCAGGTGTGTGAGATGATCGGGGTAAGCCCCTCGTACTTCAGCTCGACCTTCAAGCGCGAGGTGGGTGTCTCCTTTGTGCAGTACCTGACCGCCATGCGCATGACCCGGGCAAAGGAGTTGCTGGTGAAGTCCGAGGGAAAGACCTACGAAATAGCACAGGCCGTGGGTTTTTCCGAGTCGAATTACTTTAGTTTCTGCTTCAAGCGGTATGAGGGGGTATCCCCCTCCCAGTACCGCCAGGCCAACAGGTAAGCCATGGCAAGAAAAACACAGGACTGGAGTATAAAGACGATCGTGACCATAGCCATTGCGGTGGTCTCGATCTCCTTTACCCTCATTGTCTCTGCAATCCTTTTTTCTGAATTCTCCTCCACTGTAAGGGATAACGCCACCGTATCAACAAGGGAGATCGTACGCCAGATCAATGCCAACCTGAGCTATTACATCAATGACATCGTCTCCATCTCAGGCTATGCAAAAGACCTGGCAAAACAAGTTTATCCCTTGGGCAAGGATGAGGTGGAGGACAAGCTCGCCACCATCCTGTCCAGCAGGCAGGACATCGTCTCCCTGGTTCTCTTTGACCTTGAGGGCAATGCCGTACTCTCTACCAGCGAAGCCCCTTTGAGGCCACCAGAGGAGATCACAGCCCAGAAGTGGTTCAACCGAACCATCGGAGGAGAGGGGAACTTCTACTTTACCGGGCCCCATGTGCAACAGCTCTCCACCAGCGCCTACCCTTGGGTCATAACGTACAGCCAGCAGATTAGCTACAGCCAGGAAAATGGGGAGATGGCACAGGGCCTTCTGCTCATAGACATGAACTTCTCAGCTGTCAGCGAACTTGCCAAGAATGCCAAGCTGGGGTCCACCGGCTATGTCTACTTCATCGACAACAACAACAAGATCGTCTACCACCCTCTGCAACAGCTCATAAACTCCAATATCTTCAACGAAGATATCGACTCAGTGGAGGATTACATCTTCGGGACCTTTACCAACACCTTTGAGGGACGAGAGAGGCTGGTCATCATCGATACGGTCAACAATGCACGATGGAGGATTGTCGGGGTAGCTTTCATGGATGAGCTGATGAGCGGGCTCAACCAGTTCGCCACGGTAATGGCCCTGATCCTCATCCTCTGCATCATTATCACCATCATCTTGGCCAGATATGTTTCAGGGTGGATAAGCAGTCCCATCAAGGAGCTTGAGCGCCTGATGGTGGCTGTAGAGAGGGGAGACTTCTCAGAGCCACCCACAGTGAAGGGAAACCAGGAAGTGGAGGCCCTGTCAAAATCCTTCTCCCTGATGATACTGCGAATACGCGAGCTTATGGATGATATCGTCAAAAGCCAGGAACTGAAACGAAAGTTTGAGCTTGATGCACTGCAAGCGAAGATCAACCCCCATTTCCTCTACAACACCCTTGATTCAGTCGTCTGGATGGCTGAACAGAATGATACAGAAGGGGTCATTCGCATGATAGCGGCCCTGGCCAAGCTCTTCAGGATCTCCATCAGCAAGGGCCATGACATCATCACCTTGGGCGAGGAGCTTGAGCATGTGCGCAACTACCTCATCATCCAACAGATCAGGTACCAAGGGAAATTTGAATTCTCCATCGAGGTTGAGGATGGGTTGCAAGAGTGTCCTACCATCAAGCTGATCGTACAGCCCATAGTGGAAAACGCAATCTACCATGGCATCAAGTATCTTCAGGAGATGGGGCATATAAGCATCAGGGCCTACCGAAGGAAACCAGGGGCAATTGTGGTGGAAGTCAGGGACAATGGGGTTGGCATGGACGAGGAGAAGCTTACCAAGATCCTCAGCTTCAACGCGTCCCACACTAGCAAAGCCAGCGGTATAGGGGTGCGCAATGTGCACCAGAGGGTTCAACTCTACTATGGTTCGGACTTTGGCCTGGAGATATCCAGCGAGCTTGATGAGGGGACCTTGGTGCGTATCGTAATTCCAGAAGGTGAGAGCATTCACCATATCAAGGTGGTACAACCATGAAAAGGCGCTACATAGCTTCACTTCTTACCATTTTGCTGATCATCAGCCTCCTAGGTGGCTGCTCCAAGCGTGATGAGAAACGAGATCCCTACCGCATAGCGGTAATCACTATGATGCAAGGCGGGGAGTTCTGGGGGGCACTGAAGAATGGCGCCCGTAATGCCCGAACAGAGACTGGAACTGTGCTGGAGTTTCTTGCCCCGATCAACGAGTCTGATTATGAGGCCCAGATAGCGTATGTTGAGGAAGCTATCGCCCAGCATTTTGATGCAATAATCCTCTCCCCCAGCCATACCTCCCGACTTGAGGATGTCGTGCAAAAGGCAAGGTCCAAAGGCATTAAGGTGGTGCTTGCAGATACCCGGCTTGAAAAAAGCACTGCAGACCTCTTCATCACCGCCGATTATGTTCAGGTTGGGGTGGAGATGGCAGAACATGCCTTCTCGCTCTTTGAAGAGGGCACACCCATACATGCCCTTGTATTGGGCTCGCTTCCCAATTCAACTTCGATGACCAGCGTGGTAAGTGGCCTCGTCTCAACTTTCAATGCGCATGAAAACGCCAAGATTGCATATGCAACCTACAGTTTCACTGACGAGGCCCTGGCCAAGAAAATCACTGAAAATACTCTAGAAGGTGATCAGAGGGTCAACATGATCTTTGCCCTGGAAGAGAATACCGCCCACGGGGTGGTGAATGCCCTTCCAAAGGATAGGGACATCAAGCTCATAAGCTTCGGCACCACGCAGTTTGAGGTGCAGCTCCTGGAAGAGGGGGTCATCGATGCCCTGGTAGTCATCAATACCTTCAACCTTGGCTACCGTTCCGTGAAAGCCGCCATCGATCTCCTCAAGAACAACAAGCCTGTGGAGAAGATGGTCGAGCATGCTTTGGTGACCAAGGACTCTATGTTCAGCGAGCAGCATCAACGGCTGCTGTTCCAGACGCTGCTGTAGACAAGAGCCCGTACATCAACAAAGAAATCAGGCGCATAGAGATACGTCAGGGGCAGGAAATTCCTGCCCCTGATCGTAAAGCACCAAAACCTAGTTCTTCTTAACGTATTTGCGAATATCAAACGATACTGCAGAAACAATGATCAGCCCCTTGATGATGTTCTGCCAGTATGGGTTCACCCCAACAAAGGTCAGACCGTAGTTGATGAAGGAGAAGATGATGACACCGGCGATAACCCCACTGACGGTTCCCACACCACCTGTTGTCGAAACCCCTCCGACAACGCAGGATGCGATGGCATCGAGCTCATAGCCACTTCCATAGTTGTTGGTCGCCCCACCTGTGCGTGCCGCTTCCAGGACGCCTGAGAGGGCGATAAGGAATCCACACAGCCCAAAGAGTCCAACCAACGTCTTGGTGATGTTGATACCGGATACGGCAGCTGCCTCTGGGTTGCCTCCTACAGCGTAGACGTTCTTGCCAAAGACCGTCTTGTTCAGGATGACCCAAACAATAAGGGAGACTATGGTGGCAAAGATGACAATTACCGGCATAAACCCAATCGAGCCTGATCCCAAATAGGTGAAGTCAGAGCGAAGTCCACCAATGGGCTGGCTGTTGTTCGGTGCCATGTTGAAGTAGATTGAGTTCGCACCATAGATGATGAGCATAGAGCTGAGTGTTGCAATGAAGGCAGGAACCTTGAACTTGGCAACGATCATGCCGTTGATCATCCCAAACATGGTTCCGACAAACACTGCGATCAGTATGGGGACCAAGATGGGAATCTGCCCAAGATCAGGGTAGAAGCGCCTCACGTAGTCAGGTGTCTGCAGCATGGATGCAGAGATGACGGCAGCAAGACCGACTGTCCGCCCTCCGCCGAGGTCGACTCCGCCGGTCAGGATGACAAACATCATTCCCAAAGCCATGATCACCTTAGTTGAGCTCATCATCAGCACGTCACGCATGACCCTGATGCTCAAGATCCTAGGGTTGATAATCGCAATGACAATTACCAACAACAGCAGGACAAGGAAGATCGCCTTATCCATGATAAACTGCTTTACCGTTCTTTTACCCAATAGTGTATATGCCAAACTATTTGTACTCATCATATTCCCCTCTCTAGCCGACATACTTTGTCGCCAGTTCCATAATTTCTTCTTGGTTGGTAGTCTTACTGTCCACTGTACCAGCAACACGACCTTCGCTCATCACAACAATCCTATCGGTCATGCCGATAAGCTCGGGCATCTCACTGCTGATCATGATGACGCCCTTGCCCTGGGCGGCAAGCTCGCCCATGATGACGTAGATCTCATATTTTGCACCGACGTCAATTCCTCTGGTAGGTTCATCGAGGATGAGGATATCAGGGGCAGTGAGCAACCAGCGGGCTATGAGCACCTTCTGCTGGTTCCCTCCGCTCAGACTCTTGATGAGAGTCTTGGCAGTAGGGGTCTTGATATCCAGATCCTTGATGCTTTGCTTGGTATCCACCGCCATCTTGGCAGCATTGAGCAACCCATTCTTATTGAGATACGAGGAGATATTTGCAATGAGGAGGTTGTCCTGCACAGAGAGGACCGGGAAAATCCCCGTAGCACGTCGCTCTTCGGTCAAAAGGGCCATTCCCAATTTCTTAGCCTCATAGGGGTTGTTACAGGTTTTTTCCTCACCCTCTATATAGAGCTTCCCTCCACTATGCAACCTCAAGCCAAAAATCGCCTCCATGACCTCGGTGCGTTGTGCTCCTACAAGGCCTCCGATTCCCAAGATCTCACCTTTGCGCAAGGTGAAGGAGACATCCTTGAAACTACGGGGATTTGGGGAGGTATAGGAATCAATTCTCAACAGCTCGCTTCCCGGATTGCTTTCCCTCGGGGGGAACCGGTGGGTCAGGTCCCGTCCCACCATTCGCTTGATGATCATAGCTGTGGTAAGTTCTTTCGCCTCCCAGGTCCCGACATACTTTCCATCACGCATGATGGAGACCTCATCGGAAATCTTAAGGATCTCTTCCATCTTGTGGGATATGTAGATGATGGCCACGCCACGCTCTTTCAGCGAACGAATGATGGTGAACAGGTGTTCAACCTCATTTTCTGTCAGCGAGGAGCTCGGCTCGTCCATGATAATGATTTTTGAGTCGTAGGATACGGCCTTTGCTATTTCGACACTCTGAGCCTTGGAGACTGAGAGCGTCTTCAGCAGGTCAGTTGGCTTTATGGTTGTCAGGTTTAGCTCGTCAAGGAGTTTTGCTGTCATGCCGTACATTGTCTCATGGTCGACAAAAGGACTTTTCGGACCACCTTTTCGGGGAAATCTGCCAAGCCAGATATTTTCCATGACCGAACGATAAGGGATAAGGTGGAGTTCCTGGTGAATCATCGAGATTCCCAGCTTCAAGGCTTCTTTTACGCTATCAATTGCAACAGGCTGTCCGTTGAAGGAGATATCTCCCTCGTCCATGGTGTACAGGCCGAACAGGCACTTCATCAGTGTGGACTTTCCCGCACCGTTTTCACCCATCAAGGCGTGTACCGTTCCCGGCTTCACCTTCAAGGTGACGTCATCCAAAGCCTTAACACCGGGAAAAGACTTGGATACATGGTTCATCTCTAGAATATACATGGTATTCCCTCAAGAGGCTGAGCAGCCTCTTTCTGTCTGAAAAACCCTCTGGCCAGAGTCCTGGTCCAGAGGGTATTCAATGACCTAGCTAAGCTTATTTGAACTGCTTGTAGTTTTCTTTGGTGACCTTCTGGTAAGGGACCCATACATACTTGCCATCGGTGATGGTGTAGCCGATAGAAGCACTGGTAGGAGTCTTGCCCTTGGCCAGATCATAGGAGAGCATGAATGTTGCACGGCCCTGGTTGACTGCGTCGTTGAGGACGGTTCCAAGCAGTGTGCCTTCTTCAAGAGCCTGAAGGGCAGGAGCGGTTGCATCAACGCCTACGACGGGCATGAACTTGCCATCTTTGAAATAACCTGCTGCCTTGAGGGCTTCGATTGCACCGAGTGCCATATCATCGTTATTGGCGAATACAGCTTCGATCTTGTCACCCTGGCTAGCGATGAAAGCGGCCATTTTTTCCTGACCCTTAACGCGGTCCCACATGCCGGTATCTTCAGCAAGCTTCTGGACCTTGATCCCGTTGTCAGCAAGACACTTGATGGAGTACTCAGTGCGGAGCTCTGCGTCCTGGTGGCCGGGCTCGCCCTTGAGCATGACATACTGCAACACGCCGTCGCCATTCTTGTCCATCTTGGCTTTGTTTGCTTTCCAGTAGTCAGCAATGATCTGTCCGCTCATGGTGCCGGACTCTTCAGCCTTTGCTCCGACATAGTAGATCTTGTCCCATTTTGCCATGTCTTCTGCAAAAGGTTCGCGGTTGAAGAATACTACGGGGATGTTGGCTTTCTTAGCCTTGTCAATGATGACTCCAGCTGCAGAGCGGTCAACAGGGTTGATCTGCATAGCCGCAACACCCTTGGTGATGAAAAGGTCGACCTTCTCATTCTGGGTTGCCTGGATGTTCATTGAGTCAACAACATCAACTCGCGCATCACTGAACTCATCAGCAGCAGCGATGATGGCATTCTTGACGCCAGTCATGAATGTGTCATCAAACTTGTAGATTGCACTACCGATAGTAACAGTTCCGGCCTCGGCCTGCCCCTGCGCGAAAACAGGAGTTGCAATGACGAGTGCCAAACACAATACGACAAATACTTTTCTCATATAATCCTCCTAATGGATTTTCTCTGTATATAGTCTTGCATGGTATTTTCTATCCTAAAATGCAAAATTCTTCGAAGATTCTTAAGAATTCTTGGATTATATAAAAAACTACTATACAGACAACCAAAGGATTAATCACAAATACTGTGATATATACTTACTATATAACAGTATATTGTCTCTGTATAATATGAATACCAAATATTTATGAAAATAGAGAAATATTTTCTATATCAATTTTGTTGAGTACTCTGAATGGAGTAAATGCTAATAAAACAAACTTTAAGACCATGAGACTAGCTATATTCCTAAATCATATCCTCATAAAAAAAATTGAGTAAGAGTGTAATACGCACTGACTCTATTGCTATCTCCCGCAAGTATGATATAATCGTACTTAAGAGAGATAATATGTTAAAGACTCGTGAACTTATCATGTATGAACTGAGAGAGTATGCTTCTCCAAAATCAAAGCTGACCCAGATGATAAAGAAGGGCGAAGTCACGCAGATAGTGCGAGGCGTATATAGCACAGCAAAAGATGATCCTCGCCTGCCTGTAGCCTCTATGATCTACAGCCCTTCTTACATTTCATTCGAAACAGCGCTTAATTATCATCAGATGATCCCTGAGCGCACGTATGCGATTATGAGTGCAGGCTTTCGTCTTAATAAAGATAGGCACTTCAATACTCCATTCGGAAGATATAGTTTCCATTACCTGCCTGATGCTGTGTTTCCCCTAGCTTTAGAACCAGCGGAAGAGGCTGGATATGGATTCAGACTTGCAACGAAGGAGAAGGCCCTCTGTGACACGTTGTATAAGATAAGAGGGATAAAGGGTAAGAAGGCAATTGATGATCTACTATTTGCAGATCTTAGATTTGAAGAACATGAAATCGAAAGCTTGGACTGGAATTTGATCAGTGACATTATACCTATCTACCATAGCACTACATTAAATTCGCTAGTATATTGGAAGGAAAACAAAACCATATGAACACAGAAATACTGAAGATGCTGGAAAAATACCCGACAACGTCACCCGCTGAATCAAAGAATGCCCTCAAGGAAGTACTACAAGAGGTGACACTCCATATCTTGTCTCAGACAGACTTTTTCACCCATGCAGCGTTTTACGGTGGTACAGCACTCAGGATTTTTTATGGTTTGGATCGTTTTTCAGAAGACATGGACTTTTCTCTGAAAGTGAAAAATCCTGACTTCACGCTGAAGACATATGTGCCTTTGATTGAAAAAGGACTTTCTTCATATGGGTTTGAGATGCAAGCTGAGTACAAAGAAAAGCACAATGATTCTGCTGTTCAGTCAGCATTTCTTAAAGGAAACACCCTGCTCCACATAGTAAAGATAACAGCACAGTCACCTCCTATCCCGGGGATTTCGAACAATGAACTCATAAAGATCAAAGTCGAGATAGATATAAATCCCCCACCCAGTGCAACGTTTGAGCAGAAATTCAAGCTCCTCCCTCAGCCATACTCTGTATTGCTGTATGACAAACCCTCTCTGTTTGCAGGAAAAATGCATGCCCTCCTCTGCCGAAACTGGAAACGACGGGAAAAGGGTCGTGATTTCTACGATTATGTCTGGTATCTCACTGAGGGCACGTCACTCAACCTCGTTCACTTGGAAGCAAGGATGAGGCAATCCGGGCATTGGGAAGGAAGAGAAGCTTTGACGATTGATAGTGTAACAGAGATGCTTCTGAAGCGTTTTACTCTCCTTGACTTCAGTACTGTCAAAGAAGATGTCCTACCGTATATACATAACCCTGAAGCCCTGGACATTTGGAGCAAGGAATTCTTTTCATCGATAACAGCAGAACATCTAAAAGGAGAATGATCGTTTAGTTTGGAAGTCACACCCTTGGGTGCCGTTACCTGCCGCATAGGCAGCCTGGAAAAGGACTTCATATATTAGTTCTCAAAAAGGGTCTCTCCTTTCGGAAAGACCCTTTGTTGTTACCAATTCTGCAAGAACGTTAGCTCTTACATCAATGGACCAATCTTCTCGTAGAAGCTCATGCGATGCTTCGCATCAGCTTCTGCCCGAGCAAACAATGTCTCAGCATTTTCCGGATTGGTCTTGTACAAGGAAGTGTAACGCACTTCGCCCTTGATGAAGTCCTGGAAAGATTTTGTCGTGGGCCTAGTATCCCATGAGAATCTCTTGCCTTCTTCCAAAGCAGGGTTGAAGCGATACAGAGGCCAGTAGCCACTCTCGACAGCTTCCTTCATGGCAACCTGGCTATAACGCATGTTAATGCCGTGGTTGATGCAAGGAGAGTAACAGAAGACGATCGAAGGACCGTTCCATGCAACTGCTTCCTGCAAAGCCTTCTGAGCGTGGTTCCTATTGGCTCCAAGTGAAATGGATGCAACATATACATGGCCGTAGACCATACTCATGAAGCCCATGTTCTTCTTGCCAATCTCCATACCAGCGTTTGCAAACTTGGCAACTGCTGCGATCGGGGTAGCCTTGGAAGCCTGTCCACCAGTGTTGGAGTAGACCTCAGTATCGAGCACGAGGATGTTTACGTTCCTGCCGGAAGCAAGGACGTGGTCAACACCACCGAATCCGATATCATAAGCCCAACCATCACCACCGATGATGAAGACAACCTTATCTGAGAAGTAGTCCTTCAGCTCGTCGATCTTTGCAAGCACTTCCTTCTGCTCAGGTGTCTTTGCAGCAGCAATTGCTTCGGGAAGGAGAGCCTGGACAGCCTTCTGAGCATCTACAGAGGCATCAGTTGATTCGTCCCACAGTTCAAGAGACTTCTCGATTGCAGCCTTCAGGGCATCGGTTGTGCCGAGTGCGAAAAGGCGATCGATGTAGATCTTAAGCTGGTTTCTGTTGGAATCAACAGCAAGTCTCATACCAAGACCATACTCGGCGTTGTCCTCAAAGAGGCTATTGCCCCAAGCAGGACCCTGGCCATCGCTCTGACGAACGGTGTATGGGGTGGTAGGGAACGTACCGGAATAGATTGAGGAACAACCTGTTGCGTTGGCTGCGATCATGCGATCTCCGCAGATCTGGGAGACCATCTTAACGTAGGGAGTCTCACCACAACCGGCACAAGCACCACTGAACTCAAACAGAGGCTGCTTGAACTGCAGGCCCTTGATTGTTGTCTCAGCAGCACCATCAAGCACATCATACGGAAGCTCTTCAAAGAACTTGAAGTTTTCATACTGACCAGCTTCCCTTTCAACTGCAATGGGGCTGAACTCGAGTGCCTTGGTCTTTGCAGGACAAGTCTCGATACAGACACCACAACCGACACAGTCCTCAGTATAGACCTGAATCTTGTATTGGAGATCACGGCTGTTTTTGGTGTTTGACTTCAGGACATTGAATGTCTCTGGGGCACCAGCAAGGTCAGCAGGATCAATCTGCTTGGCCCTGATAGCTGCGTGCGGGCAAGCCTGCACACACTGGTTGCACTGGATACAGTTCTCTGCGATCCAATGGGGAATGAAGGGAGCGACACCACGCTTTTCAAACTTGGCAGTAGCAGTTGGCAGTGAACCGTCGAAGGACATCTGGGAGACAGGAATATCATTACCCTTGAGGTGCATGATGGGCTCCATGATGTTCTTTGCAAAGTCAGAAGCATCCTCGGGGATCAGGCGAGCGGGCTTGTAGCTCTTGGTGATCTCAGAGGGGATCTTGACCAGGTGCAGGGCAGCGCTAGCGCCATCAACAGCATCCCAGTTCTTTTTGACAATATCTTCACCCTTACGGATGAATGTCTTGTGGATGTACTTCTTGATCAGGTCAATTGCTTCGGCCTCAGGGAGGACCTTGCTGATCTTAAAGAAAGCAGCCTGCATGACAGTGTTGATGCGTGAACCAAGACCGGCAGCCTCTGCGATTGCAAGAGCGTCGATGTTGTAGAAGCGGATTTTCTTGGCGATAATCTCTTCCTGCATCTCACGGGTCAGGTGCTCAAACACTTCATCAGAAGGAATCTGGCTGTTGAGAAGGAATACACCGCCCTCTTTCAGAGGACCGAGCATGTCGTAGCGGCCAACATAGGCTGGGTTGTGACAAGCGACAAAGTCAGCATGGTCGATCAGCCAAGGCATATCAAGGGAGCTATTGCCAAAGCGCAGGTGACTGATGGTGATACCACCGGACTTCTTGGAGTCATAGGAGAAGTAGGCCTGTGCATTCTGCTCAGTATTGTCCCCGATGATCTTGATGGAGTTCTTGTTAGCACCGACGGTACCGTCAGAGCCAAGACCCCAGAACATGCAGGAAACAACGTCCTCAGGAGATACGTTGATCTTCTCTTTCACAGGGATTGAGAGGTTGGTCACGTCGTCGTTGATTCCGACGGTGAAGTTGGTGAAAGCTGGTCCTGCAAGGTGGTCGTAGACTGCCTTTGCATGGGAAGGGGTAAAGTCCTTGCTGGAAAGACCGAAGCGTCCGCCGATCACCTTGATATCCGAGCGGCCCATCTGTGAGAGGGCTGTGATGACATCCTGATAGAGGGGTTCGCCGAGGCTACCGGGCTCCTTGGTCCTATCAAGCACTGCGATGCGCTTTACGGACTGGGGAATGGCATCCACAAAGTGCTTTGCACTGAACGGACGATAGAGACGGATCTTCAATAGACCGGTCTTGCCGCCCTTCTTGTTGATGTACTCAGTTGCCCACTCCATGGTGT
>CAYMRN010000013.1:0-13363 GCA_964392855.1 uncultured Sphaerochaeta sp. | reverse complement strand
AATAACAGCGCTCTGATGGCTGATGTAAAGAAAAGCTCTGATGCGGCAGGGGAGCCTATATGGCAACTCCCTTCTGGCCCTGGATACAAGGAAATGCTAAAAGGGGATTTCGCAGACCTGAAAAACAGCACAGGAAGAGAGGCCGGAGCCATAACTGCAGGATTGTTCCTAGAAGAGTTTGTGAACGAGGTCCCGTGGGTGCATTTAGATATTGCAGGTACCGCGTATAATGACAAACCGAAAGGATATCTGCCCAAGGGAGCTAGTGGGGTGCATGTGAAGACATTGTATCATCTTGTAAAAGAGGGATAACAAATAAATTATTTCTGGTGGCCAAGTAGGTAATTGTACTATTCTTCAAATTACATGCAAGAGAAAAGGCAGCCTCTGAAATGTTTGTTGGCCGGCCAATATACATTTCAGAGGCTGCCTTGCTACCCATTGAGCTACAAATCATCAGGGTGCATCAGCACTGTCCTCATAGCCGTTGATGAATACGCTTGCGGTAATGTTCATAGTAGGTACCTAAACAACCTAATTTCTACGCTCTAAAGAAATATCTTTACCGAAACTCCCAATTATTCATACCCTTAGAATATTTTACATGTTGCCTTTGGGCGGATTTATTTGTATTTTCTGAGTAGATAGAACAAGACTTACTACGTAGGAGGACTATCGTGGATACAAAAGACATAAAGCCTGAAGAAGAAAAAAAAGTGGCTAAAGAAGAACAAAAGAAAAAAATTTTTGAAGTTAAAGTTGCAGAGATGAAAAATCTTGGAGAATCCCGTACCTTCCATTACTATGACATGCACTCCATTACAGCGCTCATTCTAAGTATTTTTGCAATACTCTCCCCATTTATGGTTTTTGGTTTGGGAGGACTCTTGGGAGTAATCTTAGGGGTAATAGCCCTGTACCAAGTAAGGCAATCAAGAAAAGCCTTTGATAATGACATGAATCATACAGCAAAAGTTCTTGCAGTTATTGGCCTTGTTATCTCAGGGGTATCGCTGGTAATTTCAGCTGTGATGCTTGTTTCGTTTACTTATAGAGTACATTCATTCCCAGGGGCTTTACCCTTTTTTATGAGGCCAAGAATGACCTATTACCATAGGTTCTGGTAACTCTTAGCAGCTATAAGACTCTATCCCCCTTGTTGTTTACTCGATGAGGGGGATCATTTTTACGGACAGGTAACAGAGCGGGTCATACCTGTTGAAACCGTTATGCATCTGTTACACCTATCAGCTTCTACCGTTCTGTATTCAGTTTGCCCTCCATCAGCAAAAAGATGTCATCATGTAGTTTTGGCCAGCTTAAGCTGGCCATGCTACAACTTGGGGCGGTATTTGGGAAGCTGAGCCATCACTGCCCAATAATCTTTATCAAAGCCCTCTTCTCCCTCTTTCCATCCAATTCATAGTAGAAAATCTGCTCCCAAGGACCAAAGTCCAGCTTGCCCCCTGTAATAGCACATACAACTTCTCGTCCAATGATGGTTCTCTTCAGGTGTGCATCAGCATTGTCCTCATAGCCGTTGTGCTTGTATTGGGAGTAAGGCTTCTCTGGAGCAAGCTTTTCAAGCCAGACTTCATAGTCATGATGCAATCCTGACTCGTCATCATTAATAAAGACACTGGCGGTTAAGTGCATCGCATTTACTAAAGCAAACTAATTACTCTATGTATATGATCTTGGAAGGATTGATCTGAATAGAACTTGAAAGCTCTAATAATGTATATATAATAATATATAGACAAATGGAGTTTAGCAATGTTTGAATGGGACGAGAACAAGAGCAAAAACAATAAAAAGAAACATGGATTTTTGTTCGATGAAATCCTAGGGGTGTTTGATGATCCTACCTTGCTTGCTGGTACGACAAAGAACATTTGGATGAGTCAGAAGACCGGTACCATTGTATTGGTAGTCTTGAGAGATTCTTGGTTATTCTTGTAGTCATTACTGATATGGAGGGAATGATCAGGATCATATTGGCTAGAAAGGCGATCCCTAAAGAAGAGGCAAAGTAGTATGAGTATATCAAAAACCTACGTGAAGAAATCCTGGCTTTCAAGGATGAAGGCATCTCTGATATTCCTGAGATGACAGATAAACAGCTGGTGGAGATGAAGCCTTCGCACTTACGTAATCCTGAGAATTATCGTCCAGTAAAGAAAAAAAGCTGCATATATATATCGATGCCGATGTTCTCCAATTGATGAATACGCTTGTGGAAATATTCGTGGAAGAGCACGGAAAACACTAGTTGCGTTAAATCCTGATAGGAGAATATTTCATGTAATAATCTTGATACCTACTAAAAAGTATATATAATTGTGTATATATAACAGGAGATTGGAATGTACACTACCGGATCCGGAAAAGAGCAAGAACAACAAGAAGAAGCACGGATTCTCATTTGATGATGTTTTAGATGTGTTTAACGATCCGAATCTTGTGGATTGGGCTGATTGGGTTCACTCTACAATGGAAGAGACCAGATACCAGTGTATTGGACGACTTGGGAATTACCTTATTGTCATGATTGCCTATACTGACAGGGATGGGACCATTAGGATAATATCAGCAAGAGAGGCTTCCCCAAGGGAAAAGAAGGCGTATTATGAGTATGAAGAAAAAAGAAGATAAAGATAGTAGAAACCTCAAGGAAATTGATTTCTCTGACATACCAGAAATGACCGACGAGCAGTTGGCACAACTGCAACCTTCCCATTTGCGTAATCCAGAGAATTATCGCCCAATCAAGAAAAAGATCAGTATCTATGTCGATGCTGACGTGCTTGATCATTACAAGTCCAAAGGAAAAGGATATCAAACCAAGATCAATCGGGTATTGCGGCAAGGTATGCTCAGAGAAAACGCCCCTGCTTACGGCAAGGATAACAATTCAAGCGATACCAAAGAAGATTCTTAAGACTCACTCTCCTATAATCTTGATCAAAGCCCGCTTCTCCCTCTTCCCATCCAGCTCATAATAGAAAATCTGCTCCCAAGGGCCGAAGTCTAGCTTGCCCCCTGTAATGGCACATACAACTTCTCGACCCATGATGGTCCTCTTCAGGTGTGCATCAGCATTGTCCTCATACCCATTATGTTTGTATTGGGAGTAGGGCTTCTCTGGAGCAAGCTTTTCAAGCCAGACCTCATAATCATGATGCAATCCTGACTCGTCATCATTGATGAATACGCTTGCAGTGATGTGCATCGCA
The DNA here is from genome assembly GCA_964392855.1 of uncultured Sphaerochaeta sp. Lineage (GTDB taxonomy): Bacteria > Spirochaetota > Spirochaetia > Sphaerochaetales > Sphaerochaetaceae > Sphaerochaeta. The sequence continues at coordinate 10,127 of CAYMRN010000013.1, read as the reverse complement.
TTTACCAGGACAAGGCCTTCCTGTATCTTGCTATCTTGTATTGCCTGCTGCACTTGGCCGGTGATATTTACCAGCCCCCTTCGTTTGGGAACGTTGAAGAATAGTTCTTTCCTATAGGTTTTCATAGTTGACTCCTTGTACTTCTAGGATAGGCAACCAAGGGGTTTTGGTCAAACCCAGGGGTGGTGAAGTAGATTTTTTCTGGTACAACTCTAACAGCTCTTAGTATAGTAATATTCCTTTAGTAACATTAACTATTTATTTTTCTCTTTTTTCTGGTCTGATTGTGAAGAAAATATTTGCGTTGTTATACAAAATCCCGTATTATGTAGTAGACCGACCTTAGAAGATGAACAACAACCCCTTTTTTGGAGTATCGATATATTGGGTTCTAGTCTATCGTTTTTTTTCAAGGAGGTCTCGTGTGAATGAGCTCTATGACACCATCATAGCCGCCAATAAAGGCAAGCCTGGTGCACTTCTTTCAGTCCTTGAAGAAGTGCAGCGCAACACAGAACATACCTACCTCAACGAACAAGCGCTGCTGTACATAGCAGAGAAGATGCAAATCCCTCTTTCACAGGTCTACTCTGTTGCAACGTTCTACTCCTTTTTCAACCTCAAGCCACAAGGAGATCACACCATCACCGTCTGTCGGGGAACAGCATGCCATACCAGAGGGTCAAAACCTCTGCTTGACGATGTCATGGCGATGCTGGGCCTGCATGAAAGTGAAGAGGGTGAGGATGAGTCTTCCTATACCACCGAAGATATGCGCTTTACCGTTCGCACAGTAGCTTGCTTTGGCCAGTGTGCATTGGCTCCGGTGATCGCAGTCGATGAGGTCATCTACAGCAGGATGACCGGTGACAAGCTGGCTACGCTTCTGAAGCAGCTTATGGCAAAGAAGGTGAACGCATGAAACAACTACTACAGGAACTCAAAGCTAAAGGTGAGCGCCTTCTCAGGCCAGGATGCGTGGATATAGCGGTAGGGGTGGGAACGTGCGGGCTTGGTAACGGCGCAGGAGAACTCCTTGAAGCAATCCGTGCCCATGTATCCTCCCATAGGCTGGCGATGCAGGTCCGAGGAGTCGGGTGTTTTGGGTTTTGCGCCAATGAACCGCTGGTGAATGTATATATCCCAGATATGCCTCTGCTCATACTGGACAAGGTTGCCATCGAAGATATCCCCTGGATATTCTCCTCCATTGAGAAGAGGTCCTTTCCCCCTGATCGTGTTCTCTGCAAGATAACAGAGTGGGACCATCTGGGATCCAGGTTTACCTACGGCCATGGGTTTGAGGATATCCCCGAATGGAATGAAATCGATTATTTCAAGGCACAGAAGAAGATTGTTTTACGACATGCAGGCCTCATAGACCCCACTTCCTTGGAGGAGTACCTCGCTGTTGGAGGTTATTCAGCCTTTTTCAAGGCAGTATGGGATATGAGCAGGACTGATGTATTGGCTGAAGTGAAGAACTCTAGGCTTCGTGGTCGCGGAGGGGCGGGATTCCCCACCGGCCTCAAGTGGGAATTGATGAACAAGAACGAAGCGGAGAGAAAATTCCTTATCTGTAACGCTGACGAAGGGGACCCCGGGGCGTACATGAACCGCAATGAGCTTGAAAGTGATCCCCATATGCTCATAGAAGGAATGCTTATCGGCGCCTATGCAATGCACACTTCCACTGGGATCGTCTATGTTCGTGCTGAGTATCCCTTGGCGGTTGAGCGCCTCAAGCTTGCTGTCCAGCAGGCAAGGGAGGTTGGGTTGCTCGGTAAGGAGATACCCAACTCCCTCTTCAGCTTTGACATTGAGATAGTGGAGGGTGCCGGAGCCTTTGTCTGTGGGGAAGAGACAGCTCTTATTGTCTCTGTTGAGGGACGGGCCGGCAGGCCTACGATGAAGCCACCATTCCCTGCACAGAAGGGCTACCTTGGGTATCCTACAACCATCAACAACCTGGAGACCTGGTGCAATATCCCTGTCATCATCGGCATGGGAAGCTCCTGGTTCAAAAAAACAGGTACCCCCGACAGTCCTGGGACCAAGGTGTTCTCCTTGGTTGGAAAGGTGAAGAATACAGGCCTGGTAGAACTGCCCCTAGGGGAGAAGCTCACCACACTCATCTATGAGATAGGCGGAGGTTCATCCTCGGCCAACAAGAAAATTAAAGCAGTTCAGTCAGGAGGCCCCTCAGGTGGGTGTATCCCTGCCTCCAAGTTTGATACCCCCATAGACTATGAGACGCTCAACACCATGGGAGCCATCATGGGATCGGGGGGGATGGTAGTCATGGACCAGGATAACTGCATGGTTGATGTAGCCAGATATTTCATTGAGTTTACCCACAAGGAGTCCTGTGGAAAGTGCGTCCCCTGTAGGGAGGGCCTAGCCCAGGAGTTGGCCTTGCTCAATGGCATAGTCCAAGGGCGGGGAGAGGAGAGGGACCTTCTTTTGATGAAGGAGCTCGGTCTCAATATCTGTGACACTGCAGTATGTGGTCTCGGACAGAGCGCACCCAACCCTGTGCTGACAACCCTAGCCTACTTCAAGCAGGAGTACGAAGACCATATTCTACGCCATCACTGCTCAAGTGGGACGTGTGAGGATCTTATCACCGCACTTTGCTCCAACTCCTGTCCCATGCACATGGATATTCCTGCCTACATCCAGCTGTTGAAGGAGAACCGCCTGGAAGAGGCCTTTGCCTCTACGCTGCAGGACAATCCACTGCCTGGAACAATAGGAAGGATCTGTCACTTCCACTGCCAGATGAGATGCAGACGTGAAAGCTTGGACCAAGCGGTACATCAGGGTGAGATCCATCGCTATCTTGCCGATACCATATACAAGATGGGCCGCGAGAGGGCAATCTATCAGAAGCTTATCGATACAAAGGCACCACCTACAGGAAAGTCCATAGCCATAGTAGGATCAGGTCCTGCCGGTCTGACAGCGGCTTTCTATCTGGTCAGGCTTGGACACGAGGTGACAGTCTATGAAGGGCAGGAGAAAGCTGGAGGAGTGTTGCGCTACGGCATTCCCGCCTATCGACTTCCTAAGGAGGTCTTGGATAAGGAGCTCGAAATATTTTCCTTGCTGGGCATTAGGTTTGTCTTCAATGCTCAGCTGGGTGACCAGCTTAGCTTGCATGCCTTGCAGAAGGAGTATTCAGCGGTAATTCTTGCTGTAGGTGCCTACAGCCATATGGAACTGCAGATCCCAGGTATCGAGCTTTCCGGGGTGTTGCAGGGAACTGTACTGCTAGAAAAACTGGAAAAAGACGAGCCAGTTGAGGTAGGCAAGCGCGTCGTCATCATAGGCGGCGGAAATGTGGCCATCGATGCTGCCCGGACCCTCTGGCGAAGAGGGTGCACTGTCACCGTAGCTTACCGCCGAGCCAAGGAGGACCTGCCAGCGAACACGAGCGAGATAGAGGAGGCTTTTGCAGAAGGGATCAAGTTCTCCTTTATGAGCGCACCGGTACAGGTCATAGGAAACGATGCAGGGGAGGTTGTGGCCTTTGAGGTCATGGAGATGGAAGGCGGCCCGTACGACCTTTCCGGCAGAAGAAAGAGCCTTTCCACTGGCAAAATCCGTCGTATCCCCTGTGATACGGTCATCGTCGCAATAGGGGAACAGGTCGATGATGGACTGCTCACCCGTGAGGGTCTTGCTACTACTGAGGTGGGTAATGCCTCCATAGGGCGGTACTCATTCAAGACCAACGTGCAAGGTGTCTATGCAATCGGAGATGTTGTTACCGGACCCTCCACCGCAGCTGAAGCTATGGGATATGCCAAGGATGCCGCCTCTGTCATTGACTATGACCTTACCGGATCCAGACGGTTTGCGACCTTGTTTGAGAAGTTCTCTTACGACAATGAGATACCCACCGGTATAGATACTATACAGCCTGTCGCACCGAGACATCTGAAAATCTCCGAACGCAAGGGGAACTTTGCCGAGGTGAATAGGGGGTATCTGGGCGAACAGGCACGCCAGGAGGCTTCACGGTGCATGCGTTGCGATATCCGCAATGCTGAAAGAGAGGAGGTTGCATATGGCTAAGGAGATGATAACACTCTGCATTGACTCTCAGGAGGTTACTGTAGGGAAGGGAACCACAATCCTGGATGCCTGCCTCGAGATCGGCATCAAGATCCCAACGCTCTGCCATCTTGAGGATATCTCCTCCCACGGCTCATGCGGCATCTGTGTGGTTGAGGTGAAAAATTCCAAGCGCCTGGTACGATCCTGCATAACATCTGCTCTTCCGGGGATGGATGTCACTACCAACAATGAGCGGATACGTGCATCAAGGAAGCTCAACCTGGAGCTTGTGCTTGCTAACCACCCCTTGGAGTGCCTCACCTGTGAACGAAATACCAACTGCGAACTGCAAAGCCTGGCACATCAGCTTGGTGTCAGGGAGAGCAGGTTCCAACGGACAAAGAGGACCATGATCCCCTTGGACTACAGCTCCTCTTCCTTGGTTCGTGACCCGAACAAGTGTATCCTCTGCAATCGGTGTGTGGAGGTCTGCTCCCAGGTTCAAGGGGTGCATGCCATCGACATCATCGGACGAGGGTTGCGCAGCAAGGTCTCCACCTTCATGGACAAGGGCCTTGGCAGCTCGGTGTGCACCAACTGCGGGCAGTGCGCCCTGGTCTGTCCTACCGGGGCAATAACGGAGAGGTCCCATATAGAGGAGGTCTTCTCAGATATTGCTAATCCCACCCTCACCACCATTGTGCAGACAGCACCTGCCATCCGTGTCGGTATTGGAGAGGCGATGGGGATGCCTTGGGGGGCTCTGGTAACCGGGCAGATGGTGGCCGGCCTGCGAAGGCTTGGCTTTTCCAAGGTGTTTGACACCCAGTTCGCAGCTGACCTCACCATCATGGAGGAGGGGCACGAATTGATCAGCCGTATCCAGAAGAAAGGTGTCCTGCCGATGATAACCTCCTGCTCGCCGGGATGGATCAAGTACATTGAGCACTTCTACCCTGAGCAGTTGGATCATCTTTCCACCTGCAAGTCCCCCCAGCAGATGTTCGGTGCAATCGCCAAGACCTACTATGCCCAACAGGCTGGTCTCGATCCAAGGAATATCCGCGTCGTTTCCATCATGCCCTGCACCGCCAAGAAGTTTGAGGCGGGAAGAAGCGAGATGGATGGGGCCTTTGACTTCTGGAAGGAAGAGATGGGACTATCGGAAGATGAACGTTTCGCCGACGTGGATTACGCCCTGACTACCCGGGAACTAGCTTTGATGTTCAAACGGGTAGGCATCCAGTTCGCCTCACTACCCAAAGAGGAGTTTGACAATCCCCTGGGCATGTCCACAGGTGCTGCCGTCATCTTCGGGGCAACTGGTGGGGTAATGGAAGCAGCCCTCCGTACCGCATACGAGGCTCTTACCAAGAAAAGCCTCCCCTCTGTGGACTTTGCTGAGGTGCGGGGAATGGAAGGTATCAAGGAAGCCACCGTTGACCTCGACGGGACACCCTTACGGGTAGCTGTAGCCCATACCTTAGGTAATGCCCGTCTCTTGATGGAGCAGATACAAGAGGGTACATCCCCATATACCTTCATTGAGGTCATGGCCTGCCCTGGAGGGTGTCTGGGTGGGGGAGGACAGCCCATTCCCACCAATGAGGAGATTCGTAAGAAGCGTGCTGAGTCGATCTATCAGGAGGATAGGAACTTTGCTGTGCGTAAGTCCCATGAAAACAAGGAAATACAGGCCCTGTATGAGCATTTCCTTATCAAGCCGTTGGGTGAGAAGAGTCACCACCTCTTGCACACCAGCTATACCAAACGGGGAGAGTACGCCTTGTTTGTAAGCGCTCAAGACGGGCCCTAGACATTGTACATGCCTCACATCCCATTGTCCGCTATGCCTATCCACAAGGTCTGCTGATTGGGTTTGTCCTTGGTCTGATTGCAAGGAGATTTTTTGATACAAAAGCCAGCGCTTTTTGGTAAGTCTAGATACGGTGACTCTCTATGGTATCGGTATAGGACCGGACATATCTTTTTGCATTTCATCGTATTCCAAAGGGGATGATGGTAATATTTGATTAGGGATGCGAGTTTCTTTTGCCAAAAGGCAGTTTGCCTTGGCTGATTGGCCCCCATCCTGCTGAAGGTGCAAATCATCGGTAAGCATTGTCTCATATAGCAGATCCAGATAGGTGCGGAAAAGAACCTGAGAATAGGGTAGAGATGGAGATACAATGAAGAGAAATTCCCTAGCGAGAGGTTGGATTGTCCTTTCACTGGTTGTTACCCTCATAGCGATAGGGACGGTGGGGTATATGGTTCTCACCAACTCATCTTTTGTCGACGGACTCTACATGACCATCATAACCATATCAACTGTTGGCAACCGCGAGATTGTCAACTTGTCACCATCTGGGGAGATATTCACTATCTTCATCATTCTTGGCGGAATAGGGATTCTCTCCTTCTCATTGTTGGAAGCTGTATCGTTTCTTATCGATGGTGGGATGAAGCGGATTATTAGGAGAAGAGCCATGGAGAAACAGATTGCCCTTTCAAAAACACAATTTATTGTAGCCTAACATCTTGAAACACGGGCATTGGAGCTAGAAGAGGAGGGGGTAGCAGTAATTTGCGGAGATGCGACTAATGAGGATGTACTTATCCAAGCCGGAATCACGCAAGCCAAGGGGTTGGTGAGTTGTCTTGAGAACGACGCCCAGAATGTCTATACGATTCTTACTGCACGAGGGTTAAACCCTAAGCTCTACATTGTAGCCCGGTCGATAGAGAAAGGCTCTGCACAAAAGTTGAAACGAGCCGGGGCTGACAAGACCATTTCTCCCAATGAGATTGGCGGGATACGGATGGCGTATCTCATGCTCAAGCCCCATGTCGTTTCATTCTTGGATATCGTCACGCATTTTGATGATGAATTGCTGGAGCTTGGAGAAGTCACTGTAGAAACTGCTTCCGAGATTTCTGATCTCATGATCAGGGAAGCAGGAATTCCCCAACGTACAGGGCTGATAATCATAGCCATCCGAAATCCAGGACAAAAGTTACGGTTCAATCCGGGACCAGACGAACGGCTCCCTGCTGGGATCAGCATGCTGGTGCTCGGAAAACCTGACAAGATAGAGCTGCTCAGAGCCATTGCCTCCAGTAAGGTATCATAGGGATACTGGGACTATGCCAAGAAGAGGGACCGTTGCAGGTAGTGCAACGGTCCCTCTGGATAAAACTATTTTAGAAAACTGCTTAGACCTTGTAGTCGCCTGGTTTGATCTCGTTACCAAACTTGGCCTTGGCCTTCTCGATCTTGGCGATCACTGCATCCCATTTCTCAAAGATGAATGCAGGTGCATGGGCGTCCATCTTCTTGAAGTAGACCTTTGACCTCTCAAGCTTCTCGATCCACTTGGTAGAGCGGAATGTGAACTGGTAGGTGTACTCAGCCTCTGTGTAGTCATAGTCAAGATGCTTCTTGAACAACTCCTTCAGATCCTTGTAAAGGGGGATTTTTCCAGTTGGAGTATCATAGGCTTCATACTCGTTATGGATACGGCCCTCTGCCCAGTGCAGCCACACCTTCTTAGCAAGCTTGTCGTTACAGAACTTGCCATTCTCATCCCTGAGGAAGTAGTTGGTGGAGAATATCTTGGGGATTCTCTTCATGCCCTTCACAAAGTCAATATTGTTCTTGGTGTACTCTCCAAGAGGATAGGAGACAAAGTCCATGTTTGCCATGGGGCTTGGGTTACGAACGCCCTCTTTACCAAGGGTTGCGCTGGTGGTCTCACTCTCTAGGGTACAAGCCTTGATGAGAATCCCATCTTCCCAGGTGGCCGACTCTTCAACAGGAACACAGGTGTCGCTGTCACGTCCGCCATAGAGGATGCCTTCAACCTCAACACCCTGTTGGGCATCGAAACCCTCCGTGTCGAAGTTCTGCAGGTAGTCAAGACGCATGGTGTAGCGAGCATTACCGTGTGCTACAGGAATCTCATTGCCCTTTGCATCCTTCTTGCCTTCATACCAGTCCGAGCCACTGTGGTTATCACCCTTCTTGGGGGTATCCAGGCCGGAACCAAGCCAGTATGGGTTGTTGTCAGGGCCTCTGAGAACGTTGGAGTAGATTACCTCTTGCTCGATCATCAGGTTCTCGAAGATCACAGGATCGTCTTCAGCATTTACATCCTTGATGATGCCGAAAATTCCCTGCTCAACGTTAACACCTCTGAACTCACCATCAATATTGCGGAAATATACGATGTCATCACCTACGATCTCCTCACCGGGGATCATAGCAGTGGAGGTTTTTCCACAAGCAGAGGGGTAGGCACCTGCAAAATAGGTCCTTCTCTTCTTGTCCTTGTCAATTGCAGCCATGAGGAACATGTGCTCACACAACCAGCCTTCCTTACCACTTTTGTTGATGGCCAGGCGCATGGAGTGTTTTTTCAGGCCGATGGAGTTACCTGCATACTGGGCATTCATCGAATAGACAATGTTGTTCTGGGTATCCATGTAGATACGGCGCTTGTCAATATTTTTAGAGGTGTTTCTCTCATCAAGTTCGCCAGCTGAGTGGATGAACCTGAAGAAGTCATCCTTGTTCTCCATCTTCTTGAAGTGCTCATAGCCGGGGCGGTAGAGGATTGTCTCAGAGTGGGCAACATACCAGGAGTCGGTAAACTGTACACAAGGGATGGTAAATTCAGAATGGGCAGGACCTTCGCAGAAGAACTTCACAATAGTGTCCTTGCCTTCCATAATGTTCTCTGCAATGCCCATGATCTCGGCATAGCCCTGTTCATACTCAACAGAGTTGAGGCTCTTCATGTTTTCAAGGTTTTCCTTGTAGACCATATAGCGGGTGTTGGCCTTGTCACGCGCTTGGTCGCCATATCCGTCCCAGTGAACGGTCTGGCCTTTTTTGGCAAGTTGGAACTCTTCGCCGATTTCCAATGCCTTTGCTCTGATGTACTGCTCGTCCTCTATGCTGTCATCACAGACATAGATGGAGGCGGGATTGCAATGCTTGGCGAAAGCCCCGACAAACTCAGTAACCTTTTCATTCTCAAGTTTCATGAGTTTGGCGTAACTCTCCTCATTCAGCTTCTCCTGTAATAACGCTGTGTACTTTGAACCCATATGATAGCTCCTTTGGATAGTTTCGTTTTAGACTCTTTTTTCATAGTACTATTCATAAAGCGATTAATCAAGGGAGAGGAGAAAATAATTCCTTATACAATATTATAATGCTAGGTTTTATTGTCTGAAAAACCTGGTTTATACGATACGTAGAAAGACTGAGAGCACTAAAATAATACTCTCAGACCCGATTAAAAAAATATAAAGGAAAGGGTTTTGCTCATGAAGTTTTTGGTATGCCTAGGGATTTTTAGGGGTATTTGCTTACCTTTTAGACTAGTTGCGACCAACAGTTTCCTAGTGTTTGTGCTGTACTATGTATGACCATTTGGGAAAACCAGTGCCTTTGGTATCTGATAAGACGGCAGGGGAAAATTATCCGTAAAGAAGCACATAGATATCCTTGCAATGGGAGAGCCGACACTTGAAAAGCAAGGCCCATGTGGGATTACTGTTTCGGATGTATGGCTGGAAGGAGGCATCAAAGGACATCTACCTATGAAATGCCAAAGGATGAGGGCTCACCATTAGGTATCTGCAGTGCTGATTTGACAATGACGCTGACAACACTGTACAACCATCCCATCGAGGACAAGCAAAGGCTGCTTCACTACGTTGTTACGTATGAAACAGCCTTTGATGGTATTGTTTGATGCTGTCTCTGTGATATTTCTATTCAGAAAGGCTTTCACCCTCATCAAGCCACTTCTTGTCGGGAAACCTCCGCAACATGGCCTGCATGAACAGGCCCATGATAACCAGGGCAACAGTGGTAAGGACAAAGCGCACCAGGGCAAATCTCAGGCCGAGGAACTTGATCTCCACCATTAGCTGGGGGATCTTCAAAGCTGCCCATGAGCCGAGGAAGATGACCACATTGGTTATGCTGGCACCCTTGTGCAGCAAGGATGCAGCTAGGGGGAATGCCACATAGACAGGTCCTGTAGGCAGGG
>CAYMRN010000012.1:9597-13455 GCA_964392855.1 uncultured Sphaerochaeta sp. | reverse complement strand
TATAGCCTTCTACTATGTGGTAGAAGACTATGTATTTCTAGATGGTTACTTGTAAATAATATATATTCTGTTAACTAGAATCCAATACTCAAGAAAGAGAACATCGCGATAATTAGAGAACCTTTCCGTCCTTAAGCCTCAACAGGTGAAACAGCATGGCAAGCTCATCCTCGGTTATCCCACAGAAATCACTCAACACCATGATCTTGCGCATATGATGTTCAATCTCTTTCAAATACCCTTCCTTTATCTGATCGATATCCCTCTCCGCTACGAAGCTGCCTTTGCTGGGAACGGTGATGATGAACTTCTCCTTCTCCAGTTCCTCATAGGCACGTTTGGTGGTGATGGCACTGACGTTCAGCTTCTTGGCAAGCTTCCGTATCGAAGGGAGCCTGGATCCAAGGGGAAGTTCCCCTGTGGTGATAAGTTTCTTGATATGGTCGATGATCTGAACGTAGATGGGCTTGTTTTCTGTTGTCCTTGGTATGAAATCCATTGTAATCACTCCGTATATATACAGTATAGACGTGTAGAGGCAAATTGCAAGCTTTTACCCATACTTGGGCTGCACAGAACCATATGACTGTATTTTATTTTGTATTTGGGGGTATACTGGTCCCCATGATTGAGTATACCTACAAACAAACTACTGACTTGAGCTCGGCCCTTATGCAGCTCTTTCATATTGTGACCCTGCTCAGAAGTGAAGACGGTTGTCCCTGGGACCGCGAACAAACCAGCAAAAGCATTGCCATCTCCTTGTTGGATGAGACCTATGAGTACCTTGATGCGGTTCTCAGTGGTGACAAGGGGGAGCAAAAAGAGGAAATTGGGGATGTTGCCCTCAATGTCATGATGCTTCTAGAGATACACCATGAACATCAAGATTTCTCCATTGTTGAGGCTATCAACGATGTATGCAAGAAGCTCATCAGAAGACACCCCCATGTGTTCGGTGATGCCGAAGCTAGGGACAGTGGTGAGGTTCTAAACCTCTGGGACAAGATAAAGATTGAAGTCGAAGGGAAATCGGCTTTGGAGGATGATTTCTTCAGCAGGATTGCCCAATCATTGCCTCCCCTGGAGATGGCCAACGAGATACAGAAGAAAATCCGCAAGGTGGGCTTCGACTGGCCTGACAAGCAAGGGGTCATCGACAAGGTGTGTGAAGAGCTTGATGAGGTCATTGAGGCTGACACAGCCCTTGCCCGAAGCCAGGACGAAGTTGAGATGGAGGTCGGTGACCTGCTTTTCGCTGTAGTAAACCTTGCACGCTACTTGCATGTCTCACCCTCTGTAGCCCTGCACCGCTCCAACATGAAGATGAAAAGGCGTTTCAATGCCCTGAGTGATATCTGCAAGGAACGGGGAATCCCACTCGATATTGCCCATTTTGAACAGATGGATTCCATCTGGGATGAGATTAAATCAGAGGAAAAATAGACTATGTTGCCCATAAGGTAAGCAACATGCTATAATTAGCACATGGAAAAGAAAGTTCAACCTCTCCCACGCAAACGACATGAGAGTGTTGCAGTGTATGAGAAGATTGCCTTGGATATAGCAAATCGCATTGTAAGACGCGAGATTGCTGAAGGTGTTCGGCTTTCAGGACGATCAGTCATGTCCAGTGAATATGGTGTTTCACCTGAGACTATACGACGTTCCTTCTCCCTACTTGAAGAGATGGAAGTTGTGGAAGTTAAGCATAACAGGGGTGTTTCCGTCGTTTCTCGCGAGAATGCCAAAAAGTACATAACCAAGTACGGAAAAAGCAATGAGAATCGCAAACTCCTCTCCCAGATACGCAACGTCATCGACGAAAGGGAAGAAATTGACAAGGAACTCTTCACCCTGGTCAAGGACCTCATAGAAGCGAATGACAGGTTTTCAGCAAGCAATCCTTTTCCAACTTATGAATACACCATCAAGGAAGGTTCTTTGGCAGTGGGAAACTGTCTAGGTGCGTTGAACTTCTGGCAAAAGACCGGAGGTACGGTCATCGCCATCCGTAGGGACGGCTCGATCCTTCTCTCTCCCGGCCCTGACCTAAGCTTGCAGGTCTTGGATATTCTCATCTTTGTAGGCAATCAGGAAGCCCTGGCCAAGACCAAAAAGCTTTTGGACTCATAACCATTGTTCTGAAATGAGAGCCCCATCCTCAATATGCAAACCCATACAAGGACCTCACTTTGCGCAAAAGGGATATAGGAAAGGCCAAAGCACTGCTAGCGGAAGCCGCGTATCCCTATATGACAGGGTGGAAAGAGGAAACTGTACAGCCTGTCTCTTTTGGCAACACCCTACCCTATTCTCACTCTACTCCCAAACCAATCGGATACTCGTGGCATTCCTGCCTAAACTCCCTTTCTAGAAGATTACGAAGCTTCTTGTGAAAGGGATGTATTTTGGGTGATATCAGACCCAAAAGGTATGGTTTCTCCAAAAGAGTGGATCTATTTGCAAGAATGTTTCTTCTTCAGAGGATTTATTGCTGATATGCAAATTTTCTTCAGTGAATTTTCCCCCTGATTCTCAACCCAATGCAGTACCTGCCAAACACTAGGGTCTTAGTCTAAATTCACATTTGCCAAACATCAGTAATTTTTTTCAAAACTCAATAAATCGCTTTTCTTCTTTTTATTCATTCTGTTCCATTATCAAGAATTACAAGGGAATATTCCCCCTACCATTCAAGTGGCTACTTCTCTAATTAAGATATTTGCTTTGTTTTCCTTCTGTAATGGGGAAAGAAAAAAACACTAGATTTCGTTTTCGTTTATTCAAAATGCACCTCTAATTTTAGATTATCCATTACAGGGTAAAATCTTGACAAACCGACATACTCAAAGTTTAATTAAGTTGTCGGTTTCAGTAATGCACATTCTACAAAAGATTAGTATGGGTATCTGAAGCCAAAACCGTTTTATGGAGGTCAGTATGAAACGAATATCACTTATCATAGTTCTCTTTGTCGTCTTGGCAACATTACCACTATTTGCAGGAGGAGATAAGGAAGCCAAAGCACAAGAAAAGGTCATTCGCATCGCAGAGAATGTACCAGGGCTCATAACCCCTGGTGTCTGGGATGGGCAGACCCTCTCTATGAACAGCTCCATCTATGAGTACTTGATAGAGATCAACCACAAGACAGGAGAGCTGCAGCCCTTGCTCGCAACCGAATGGTCCACTCCCGATGGAAAGAAGTGGATTTTCAAGTTGCGCGAGGGGGTTACTTTCCACGATGGAACGACTTTTGACGCTGAAGATGTGAGGTTTACCATCGAACGAACCCAAGATCCAAAACTAGGGCACCTGAAGAAGAATGATTTTGCTGTGGTCGAGTCCATCGAGACTCCAGACAAGTATACAGTCATCCTCAACCTCAAGGAGACCAGGCCTACCTTCATCTACATGCTGACTGACTACAACATGGCCATGCTTTCCAGTGAGTATGACTATAAGAGACTTGGGGAATCAAAGCCGATGGGAACCGGACCATTCATGAGCCAGCAGTATATCCCCAAGGAGTCCATCTCGATGGTGAAGAATCCCTCCTATTGGGACCCTGCCCTTCCCTTGGTCGACAAAGTCCTTATCTACTTTGTAGCCGATATTGAAGCGAGCATCTCTATGCTTGAGGCTGATAAGGTCGACGTGGTCACCTATGTCACTCCAATCATCAGCAAGCGGTTGGAAAAGGTTGAAGACCTCACTGTCATAACACCATTCCAGGAACAACGTCTCATTGCCTTGAACTATGATGAGAAACCTTGGGATGACAAACGGGCCCGCCTGGCATTCAAGTACGCCATGGACCCCAACGTGCTGGCAAGAAGCGTAACCCAGAAAGAC
>CAYMRN010000012.1:0-9587 GCA_964392855.1 uncultured Sphaerochaeta sp. | reverse complement strand
GACCTTGGAGAGGGTACAGAGTATAGCGAGACTCCTATCATGAATAAGCTAGCCCAGTACAAGGAGCTTCCTTTGAGAAAGCGTGACATAGCAAAGGCAAAAACACTGCTTGCAGAGGCAGGGTATCCTGATGGTGTCTCAACAGAACTGTACTATGCTACCGACCACCCCTTCAGCAAGGAACTTGCCCAGACCATCAAGGAACTGGCCGCACCTGCTGGCATCGATATCGACCTCAAGGGATATACGCGTGACGTCTATCTCTCCCAGTACTGGCTTGACGTACCGGTGATGGTAACAGGATGGGCAGGTCGCATCGACCCGTATATGCTTCTTGCGTATGCCTTCAGGGGTGGGGCCCCTTGGAATGAGCTGCATATTGATGATCCAAAGGTCAATGACCTCATCGATAAGATCTCCAAGGAAGTCGATGCCACGAAGCGACAGTCCTACTATGATGAGATTCAGGAAATCTTCTATGAGGAAGGCGGTCTGATAAATCTGCAGGTACCCTACATGGTTGCCATCAACACCCGAATCTCTGAGTTCATCCAGCCCCTGACACTGATCACCCAGCTCAAGCACACTGATATCAAGGAGTAGGGATTATCGGTATGGCCCGAACCCCACTTGAGTGAATTCGGGCCATTTTTCTTCCCTGTATATGAAGGCAGCAGCGGATACGATATGGCTTGTAGGAGAAAAGCTTCACACTACATGTTCAACAATTTTGCTATTTACTACAATAAGTTTGTGGGATTGTACAGGGGTATATCCAAAGGAATATTTGTCCGGATGCTCACTATATTTCTTCAGAGTCAAATTCCAGTAATTTTTCTTGCTCTTGGTGGTATTTTATACCATATGTTTAGAAGAATGTTATCTTATTCATTATAGATAATATAGTTATTTTACTAGAACATTGCAATTTACATGCAGCTACGAAGATTTATCTTACAAGTTACAAAAAATACCAGGAATAATTTGTTCTCAAACTAGTAAAATATACTTGATTGTCAGAGTATATGTACTCTTGAATACCTACCTATATGAGACCTTACTTATTACAATGTATGGGCTTGACAAAGTGCCATTCTCAGAGTCTAATGAAGTTGTCGGTTCCATTATTTAGACTCAACCATGTAAGAAACATACTTCCTTTTAGACAGGATTGCCAGTATCAAATTAGTATTACATGTTCTGGGACCACCAAACGTTTTATGGAGGTTTATATGAAACGAAAAAAACTTTTAATGGTTATTTTAGTTGTGTTGTTTATGGTACCTGTATTTGCTGGAGGGTCTAAAGAGGCCAAACCCACTGAGAAGGTCATCAGGATTGCAGAGCAGGTACCTGGTCTCATCACACCAGGTGTGTGGGATGGCCAGGTCTTTTCCATGAACAGCAGCATGTATGAGTATCTTGTTGAGATCAATGCTGAGACAGGCGAACTTGACCCCGTGCTGGCCACAGAGTGGTCAACCGCTGATGGAACCAAGTGGATCTTCAAGCTTCGCCAGGGGGTAACATTCCATGACGGATCGGACTTTACTTCTGCGGATGTGAAGTACACCATTGAGAGAACACAGGATCCGGACCTTGGGCATCTTAAGAAGCAGGACTTTGAGGTAGTACAATCCATTGAGACCCCTGATGATCATACTGTCATCATCAACCTCAAGGAACCCAGACCAACCTTTGTCTACCAGCTTACTGACTACAATATGGCAATACTCTCCAGTGAGTATGACTATGCCAAGCTTGGTGAATCCAAGCCCATGGGGACCGGTCCTTTCAAATTGAGCCAGTATATTCCCAAGGAATCAGTGGCTATGGAAAAAAATCCAAATTACTGGGACCCTACCCTTCCCAAGCTTGATAAGATACTCATCTACTTCATAGGTGATATCGATGCCAGTGTCTCGATGCTGGAAGATGACCGGGTAGATGTCGTTACATTTTTGACTCCAGTCATCAAGAGCCGCCTGGAGAATATTGATGGTATCTCCGTCATATCCCCCTATCAGGAGCAACGTTTTGTATCGATGAATGTTGAGGAGAAGCCCTGGGATGACAATCGTGTCCGTCTCGCCTTCAAATATTCCATAGATCCCCATGACCTCGCCAAAAGCGTAACCCAAATGGAACTCGGACAAGGCGCACAGTATAATGAGACCCCCATCATGAATATGCTCGCTGAGTATAAAGAGATGCCCCTACGAGGTCGCGACATACAGAAGGCCAAGGCCCTGCTTGCTGAAGCAGGCTATCCCAATGGTGTAGAGGTTGAGCTGTACTATGCTTCAGACCACCCCTTTGGGAAAGAGCTGGCGCAGACACTGAAGGAGCTTTCCGCCCCTGCCGGCTTCGATCTCATTCTCAAGGGCTTTACCCGTGACGTGTATCTATCCCAGTACTGGCTCAATGTCAGCACATCCATCACAGGATGGGGTGGAAGGATCGACCCTTCTATGCTCCTGTCCCTTGCCTTCAAGGGTGGTGGTGCCTGGAATGAGTCTCACTTAGACAATCCTCGCGTCAATACCCTTATCGACAAGATAACCGCTGAGATTGATGAAGCGAAAAGATTGGAATATTACCATGAGTTGCAGGAAATCTTCTACGAGGAAGGTGCACTCTTAAATGTGCAAGTTCCTTATCTGGTTGGACTAAATGATCGTGTCATAGACTATAGACAGCCTCTGACAATGATTCCCCAATACAAATACACAGATATACTATGAACAGAGCTCTAGTCATCATTCTAAAAAGGCTTGGCTCCCTTCTTGTGACCCTGGCCGTCATGTCCTTCATCATATTCATGCTGGTAGAAATTATGCCAGGTGATGTCGCCCAGATGATCTTAGGACAGAGTGCCACCCCTGAGGCAGTAAATGCCCTTAGGGAAGCACGGGGTTTGAACGACCCTGTGCTGCAGCGATATTTTCGTTGGGTGGGAGGGGTCGTTACCGGAGACCTAGGGGATTCCATCTATATGCAAGGGGTTTCGATAAACTCGATCCTCTGGCGTAGGGTTGGCCACTCCATGATCCTAGCCCTAGCCGCTTTTCTCATCTTCGTGCCCCTTTCCATGTTTTTTGGAGTGTTGGCTGGGGTAAAGGAGAACAAGCCTACTGATTCGATCATCTCATTTTTCGGATTGGCCACCATGGCCTTGCCGGAGTTCGTCTCAGGGGTCTTTCTCATTACCATTTTTGGCGTCCAGCTTAAGTGGTTGCCCATAGTCAGTGTAATCCCCATCGGGGAGAGCCTATGGAGCAATCTGGAAATCCTTGTCATGCCGGCTCTCTCGGTTACCTTTGTCATGTTTGGGTACGTATCCAGGATGCAGCGGTCCTCCATGATACAGGTGCTGCACTCTGATTATGTCAGGGCTGCAGTGCTGAAGGGTATGCCGCGCAAGTATGTGATATACCGTCATGCCCTCAAAAACGCCCTGCTTCCCACCATTACCATCATAGGTATGAATATGGGTTGGTTGTTCGGAGGCCTGGTCGTTGTGGAAACACTCTTTGGGTACCCTGGGATGGGCAGCCTGCTCATGACAGCGATCAAGACGAGGGACGTGCCCCTAATCGTGGGTTGTGTGCTGCGGATCACGGTTTTGTGCTCCCTGTCTACGATGCTTACCGACATCCTGTACAGTAACCTTAATCCAAGAGTCCGATTACAAGGGGGGCAGAAATAATGAAATATATTTTCTATCAGCTAAAAAAATACCCCCTTGCAATAGCCGGGATAGCGGTACTGCTGCTATGGGTCTTCATAGCCATTTTCGGACCGATTATTGTCACCCATACCCATACGGCTATGGATTCAGCCAATCAGATGACTGCACCAGGAAGTGCTGGACACCTGTTGGGAACCGACAGCATGGGCCGAGATATTCTCGCTAGGATTGTGTATGGAAGCAGGTCGATTTTGACCGTTGCTCTCATGACCTCAATATTCTCTACAGTACTGGGTATCCTTTTAGGCTTTACGGCAGGATACTTTGGGGGAAAGCTTGATGCAGCCTTTTTGCGGGCTATGGATATCCTGATGGCGATACCTCCCTTGGTACTCTCCATGGTGGTCTTGGGAATCATCGGGGACTCCAGCATCTTGACCCTGACCCTGATCGTCTCAATCGCCTTCATCCCTGCCACTGCAAGAGTCTCACGGGGGGTCTTGCTGACAGAGAAAAGCCAAGAGTATGTTGCAGCTGCCAGGATTAGGGGAGAGAGTCACCTATACATCATGTTTGTTGAGATCCTTCCCAATACCACCGGCCCCATCCTTGTTGAGGCCACTGCACGGTTTGCCTACTCCA
The DNA here is from genome assembly GCA_964392855.1 of uncultured Sphaerochaeta sp. Lineage (GTDB taxonomy): Bacteria > Spirochaetota > Spirochaetia > Sphaerochaetales > Sphaerochaetaceae > Sphaerochaeta. The sequence continues at coordinate 5,254 of CAYMRN010000012.1, read as the reverse complement.
TCATGATGGTAGCATCCTTGGGCTTCTTGGGGGTAGGCCTCCAACCGCCGACCCCTGACTGGGGCATGATGGTCATAGAGAACAAGCCCATCATCTCACAAGCCCCCTGGGCTGTGTTATTTCCCGCCCTTGCTATCGCCTCCCTGGTTATAGCAATCTCGATTTTCTCTGACTTTGTCAGTAAGGTACTGATTCATGAACGATAAAATACTTGATATTCAAAACTTGAATGTCCAATTCAAAACTTTCGAGGGTAAGTTCTCTGCGGTGCGTAATGTCTCACTCACCTTGGGCAGGAATGAATCCATAGGCATCATCGGAGAGTCCGGATGTGGCAAATCCACCCTAGCCTTCTCCATAATGCGCTATCTCGCTCCAAATGCTGAGATGGACGGGTCTCTCATCTTCAACGGTAAGGACCTGATGGAGAATACGGAAGCTGAGATGGAAAAGATACGGGGAAACCGGATCGCTATGGTCTTCCAGAACCCCTCCACAAGCCTGAACCCAGCCCTGACCATCGGGTTCCAACTCGACGAGGTGGGGATGATGCATCAGAAACTGAACAAGAAAGAGGCGAGGAAAGCCTCGCTGGAAGCTTTGTCGCTGATGAACATCGGCGACCCAAAGGGTACTGTAAGGCGATACCCCCACCAGATCAGTGGAGGCATCCAGCAGCGAATCTGTATCGCCATGGCTATCCTCTGTAATCCTGACATCATGATCTTGGACGAACCGACCACAGCCTTGGACGTAACAACTGAAGCCGTTATCCTTGACTCCATCAAGGACCTCAAGGACAAGCTGAATATGTCCCTCATCTACATCTCCCATGATATGGGTGTCATAAACAAGGTCTCCGAGCAGATAGTAGTCATGTACAACGGTGAGGTTGTCGAACAGGGTCCCAAAGCCAAAATCTTCGAAAACCCCAGCCACCCCTATACTCGGGCCCTCATCAACTGTATGCCCCGAGGAGGCGTGGTAAAGGAAAACACCAAGCTCAACACCATCAAGGGATATGTTCGCCGCCGAGGCGTCATAGAGAGCGGCTGTCCCTATGTCGATCGCTGTGATATGCGCAACGATACCTGTGAAGCCAAATACGGCATGAGGACCATCGAAGATGCTCACAGCGCAGCCTGTGACCGTGCGTATGCCGATGATATCGAGGATACCATTGAGAAAAAGCGCAAACCGAGGGTTCGTGAGGTTGTGGCCAAGGAGCCAGAGACCATCCTGGAGCTGGAAAACCTGCACAAGATATACGGAACCAAACGAAAGATCTATGCCGTCAATGGTGTGGATGTTGCTGTCAACAGCGGAACGGTCATCGGTATCGTAGGGGAATCAGGATGTGGAAAATCCACTACCGGCCATATGGTTGCAGGGCTTTACAGGCCCACCAAAGGCAAGATGACCTTCAATGGAGCTGATATTACCCGAGGTTGGCAAAGACGTACTCCTGAAACCCTTAAGGATATTCAACTCATCTTCCAGAATCCGGGTAGGAGCCTCAACCCCTCCCATACTGTGGAGCAGATCATAGGCCGTCCTATGCAACGGCTGTTACACATGGATTCGAAGGAGGAGCGCAGAAAGAAGATCATCTCCATGTTGCACAAGGTTGACCTAGGTGGCGAATACCTCGCAAAGAAGCCCAACCAGCTCTCTGGAGGGGAGCAACAGCGTGTAGCCATCGCCAGGGCCCTCTCCATCTCTCCCAAGATGATTGTGTGTGACGAACCCACCAGTGCCCTGGACGTATCGGTACAAGCATCGGTACTCAATCTCTTAAACGACTTGCAGCATGACAGTGAGGTAACCTACCTCTTCATATCCCATGACCTTAACGTGGTAAATTATATCAGTGACACCATAATGGTGATGTATGCAGGAAAAATCTGTGAGTATGGCAAGCGTGACGAGGTGATGAGCAAGCCTTTCCACCCATATACCGAGGCGCTGCTCTCAGCAATGCCTGAGGTTGACCCGACCAAGCAAAAGGATCCCATCCGCCTGGAGGGCGGCCTTCCTGATCCTGCGAAAAAACCCAAGGGGTGTCCCTTTGCAGGAAGGTGCCACAAACAGGTGGGAAAGATCTGTGAAGAGCAGTATCCACCTATGGTGAACTTCAGTGAGACACACTACTACAACTGCCATATTGCCAACCCTGAGATGTAAGAGGGAAGCATATCACAAGAAGCGGGTGCTCCAGCGATAGGGCACCTCTTCTAATGTATCCCCTCGCCTTCCTCTGTCCTATCCTGGTGCTCACGCATCAGATTAGTGAAGAACTGGATGTAATCCTCATCCCAGGTACCGGCACAGATGGTGGTGCGCTGTATGGAAAGCTTGCTTGCGATGATGAACTTATCAAATCCAGTGCCGAATATGGTCTTGACCATATTCTTCTCCCCACCAATTCTCACCTCATAGAGATATTCGCCTTTCTGGATGACTGAAAGATCATCAGTCTGCTTGCCTAGGTACGATCGCAGTATCGTCTCATACTCAGGGCTTTTCTTCGCATTGATAAGGTAGATGCTACCCTTGATGAACTTGGCAAGGGTATGTTTCTTACCGAGTTCAAGAAAAAGCACCCTCTTTAGCGTATATCCTTCGTTGAGGTTCTTCTGCAGGGTTTTCCTGACTGCTTCCTCATCCATGTCGCTGGGGATCATCAGCTCTGCGAGCATCACCTCATTTTCACCACTTACCCCAAGGGAGAGGGGGTTCACAAACTCAAGCCTCGGCTTGGGGTTGAACCCCTGGGTGAACTGTAGGTTCAGACCGCTGCGCTGGAAAGCCATCTCAAAGTTTCTCATCGCATTGATGTGACTGATGAACAGCGACCTGCCTGCCCGCTTGTACGTGATGATGACCTGCTTGGGGGGATAGACTGGAAGGACCCTTGCACAGAGTAACTCCTTATTGGCCTTGAGCTCCTCCAACATGGTGTCAGTGTGTTCGGTATCGGCAACCTCCACACTCGTGTTACAGACCCCACACAAGTGGTCACACTCTGGCAGACAACGTTCGGTCAAGAGAAGACTCTTAGCCTGTGCAAACTCATCCTTGAGGAACTTCTTGCTGACCCGCATGGATACACTGTCCCAGGGAAGGTCCTCTTCCATGGAGAGTGGCCTGAAGATCGCTTCTGAAGGATCGTAGTCAGCTTCGGCAATTGCCTCCATCCACAGATCAGATCGGAGATGCTCGTCCCAAGCATCAAGGCGGCATCCCTTCTTGTAGGCACTCTCTATCACAGAGGCGTAACGCTCGTCCCCACGGCTTACCAACCCCTCAAGATAGCTGATGTTCGGTTCGTGGTAACTTACCTTGCAGCCGCGGATCCTCTCTTGGATACTGCGCTTGAGGGAAGTGAGCTGCTCGTAGGACTGCTGGGGATTAAGCTGCTGTGCCCACTGAAACGGTGTATGTGCCTTGGGTATGAAGGTACCGATGTTGATGTTCATATTGAGGCGACTGGCATCATGGACAGCACCGAGGTACTCAACTATCGCCTGGTTCTCCCTCTCCCTGTCGACAAAGGGAAGGCCTATCATGAAATAGAACTTTGCCTGCTTCCAACCCCTGCTCTTCGCTTCCTGTGCTATGGCGATCACCTGCTCAAGGGGGACAGGCTTGTTCATGGCCAACTGCCAGCTCTCAAGCGGAGTCTCGATGGCAAAGGTCAGCCCGCTTTTGCGTACACCCGAGAGCTGTTCCAGGATTCCCAGGGCAAAGGAGTTCACCTTGAGGCTCGGAAGCGAGAAGGAGACATGCTCGGCTCCAAACTCCGAATGGAGATTCTCGATGATCTCCTTGATGTACGGATGGTCACCGCTGGACAGGGAAGCTAAGGTGACCTCCCTGAAACCGAAGTCGTAGATGTTCTGGGCCACTTGGGCCCTGATGGTCTCATACTGCTTCTGCCTATAGGGTTTGTAGAACTGCCCTGCATGACAGAACCGGCAGCTGTTGGGACAGCCTCGCATGATCTCAACAACCCCATTGTCCTGGGTAACCTTGAAGTTAGGTACTACATAGTGCTTGTAGGTGTGGTCCTCAAGGGAGGCAAAGCTTGTATCGATGCTGCGTCTTGCTACCCTTTTGCCCGGATACCAAAGTGCATCGATGCTTTTCAAGGCCTCAATCTGTCCTGAGCGGGTGAGCCCCCTCTTCTTGGCAGAGATCATCAATGCAACAATCTCTTCCAAACCACCCTCAGCCTCACCGATGTAGACAAAGTCAACAAAAGGGGAGAAAGGAAGAGGATTGGTTGCAGCAGGACCGCCGCAGATGACAATGGGATCACTCTCCTTGCGGTCTTCAGTCCTGAGTGAGAGCCGACCCAGCTCAAGCACCTGTAGTATGTTTGTCGCACACAGCTCGTATCCTATGGATATGTTCAACAGATCAAGCTCGTTCAGCGGGATATGCTTGTCCAGGGTATAGAGAGGGACCCCACGCTTTCTTAGCAGCGCTTCAAAATCATGGGCGACTGAGAAGACCAGGTCACAATAGACCTCGTCCATCCTGTTGAGGATGTCATAGAGGATCCTGACAGCGTTGTTGCTCATCCCAATCTCATACAGGTCGGGAAAGCACATCGCTGTATTGAATGTGACCTTGCTATGGTCTTTCTCTCCATAGTGGAACTCCCCTCCTGTATAGCGTGAGGGATTCTGTATCAGTAAAAGATCATCCTTGATGATTTCAAATGCATTCATATGTACCTTCTTATGTAAAATTCTGGGCAAGCGTACTGTACTTTCGCCCCTGGACGCGCAAATCAGCATATCCATACAGGATCTCTAACAGGCGATAGACCTGTCCAAGATACGGCGAGTCTTCAAACGCTTGCTCCAAAGGGATTGCCAACTCGAGCAACAAGGTTGCCTTTTCTGGATTTACCCTATCAGAAGCGGCCCTTTGTAGCAATGTGAGTCGCTCATGAAAGGAGAGAACAGCAAAGGCTTCGGTGAGCTTTTCCTCCGAAAGGGAGGAGCGAAGCAACATCTCTGCATAGGTATAGGGATCGATGGTATCCTTCAGATACTGGGCAAATACCCTGGTGGCCTCTTCACCCTCCCCTGCCAGGAGCAATCCCTGGTAGTAAGGGCCTGCCTCTGCTCTGCTGAGCAGCGAGCGCTCCTCCAACCACCGGGCACTTCTTATGAGCTTGGGCACAGCCTTGGTCTCCAAGGAGAGGGTTGTCATCAATCGGTGTGCTCCTTCCACGTGCTGG
>CAYMRN010000011.1:0-13551 GCA_964392855.1 uncultured Sphaerochaeta sp. | reverse complement strand
TCCATAATTCCAATAAAGCTGAAAGTTGGAAATAAGGATTTCTCGTGACTGCCTGATGGGTGGCCACCTGGTCCACTAGAAGGGAGCTGTACACCCTGCTTGGTTCTGTGATACGAAAAAGAGAGCTTCCCTGCGTGAGCGCTTGCACAAGATTTTATCCTCCCCACATGGTATGATTACCAAGGTTGACCTATAGGGTTTAGGCCAATATCCTACGAGAAAGAGGGGTCGTACACGATGGATACAGACATCAAGCGGGCATTGATAACCGGCGGATCAAGAGGAATAGGTTTCCATATTGCCAAAAGACTCTCAGAACACGGCATAGATGTCTGCATTGCAGGCAGAAATGGCAAGCGCCTGGAAGAGGCGAAAGAGCTGTTGCTAGAGACTCCCCTCACAGGTGAGGTGCATACCATCCAAACAGATCTGGAAAAGCCAGAAGCCCCAGAACAGCTCATTCAAGAGGCGATTGAAAAACTGGGATCCTTGGATCTTTTGGTCAACAATGCAGGGGTTTGCCTCACCCTGCCAATGGAAAAGACAAGCATGGAGGATTGGGACAAAATCATGCATATCAATGCACGAGCACCCTATTTCCTCTGTCAGCACGCCCTACCCTGGTTACGGAAGTCTGCAGTGCCGACAATAATCCAGATAGCGTCAGTGGTTGGACATGACGGCTATGAGTCACAAAGTGCCTATGCGGCATCAAAACACGCACTCATCGGGTTTACCAAAGCTTTTTCCAAAGAGGTCCAACACGAAGATATCCGAGTGTACACCCTCTCCCCTGGTGGGGTAGATACGCCCATGATCGAAGAGGCCAGACCGGATCTGGACACATCAGACTTGATCGACCCTTCCGAGATAGCAGATCTTGTCTGGTACATCCTCACCCACCGGGGAAATGCAATGATAGACCACCTGATGATCAGAAGACCTAACAAGACAGCCTGGTCCTAACCACAGAGGAAAAATCCTCCAAAAGGCAGGGAAAGAACCTTGACCTGCATGGCCGGTGGCTGTAAAATCTATTTAGAATGTTTTCGAAATAGAGAGGTGTTATGGGCTTTTCACAAACCATGAAAGCTGTAGCTGACCCTGTACGGCGGGAAATCCTCGACATGCTCAAGGAAGGTAGGCTCACAGCCGGGGATATCGCATCCAAGGTGGAGACCCTCACCCCGGCAACCGTATCCTACCACCTCTCCCAACTGAAGAAAGCCTCCCTCATCACAGAGACCAAATACAAGAACTTCATCTATTACGAATTGAACGCCTCGGTCTTTGAGGAGATAATGCTCTGGTGTGCCCAATTTACAGGAAAGAAAAGCCATGAAATACAAGATTGACAAGACAATGCTCATCACCACCGTACTATGCCTGTTACCCCTCATCCTCTCGGCCTTTCTCTATGGAAGGCTTCCCGACCAGGTGCCCATCCATTTCAATCTGGCGGGGCAGGCTGACAACTATGCATCAAAGGCCTTTGGCGCCTTCATCCTGCCTCTCTCATTGGCTTTGGGCAATCTATTGCTACAATATGTCCTGAATAACGATCCCAAGCGTGAAGGGGGACAACCCCTCAGGGAGATGTCCAAATGGATACTTCCCATCCTCTCTCTGGTACTGACCCCGCTCTCTCTTTTTATAGCCTTAGGATATGACATTAGGATAGAGAGGGTGGTCCCTGTATTTGTCGCACTGCTCTTCCTGGTCATTGGCAACTACCTGCCCAAGTGCAAGCACAACTATACGGTGGGGATAAAGATCCCCTGGACCTTGGCAAGTGAAGAGAACTGGAACAGGACCCACCGTTTTGCAGGATGGGTCTGGACCATAGCATCCCTTGTGTTGCTGGTCTCCGCGCTGACAGGGTGGCTTGTCTCTATTGTCTCCATAGTCAGTATCGGATCGATGATTCTATTGCCTGTCATCTACTCCTTCCTGTACTACAAGAAGTCCAAGGAGAACACGTAGAAGGAACCTACCGATACATCTTGATGTTCTCCTTATGCTCTTCATAGGTTTTCGCAGGATAGAGGCGCTTGTCCAACCCATGCAGGTAGTAGAAGTACGGACTTTCCAAAGGGAACAGGGCAGCCTCTACTGCAGCCTTGGAAGGAGAGCAGATACCAGAGGGAGGGAGGCCTACCTTCCTGCGGGTATTATAGGGGGTCTTGGTCTCCAAGGCCTTTTTGGGAATGGGGTTCTTCCAATCATCGATCTCGTAGCGGGTGGTGGCATCGATCCCCAACGGCTGCCCTGCCTCCAGACGGTTGTAGATGACCGAAGCGATAAGGGGCATCTCCTCAACGTTCTGAGTTTCTGCCTGGATCATGGAAGCTACTATCAAAACCTGTTCCAAGCCCCACAACGAAACCTGTTCAGAGCCCAAGTGGGGTTGCACCACTTCCAGCATCGAGGCAAACATCGCCTCTGCAAGGGATGAGGCCGCATTATCCTTCGAAACCACATAGGTCCCGCTGAGCAACCAACCTTCTGCAAAGGAGAGCGAGTACTCTTCTGCCAGTATCCTTGCAGCCTTGAGGAACTCATCTTTCTTGGCATACCCACGGTTTGCCAGATACCGATCAATGGTTGCCAGGGTAAAGGAAGGGCTCACCTCCAGAACAATCTCAGAAGCCTTTGCACTCAGAAGCCGTGCTATAGCCTCATACTCCATCCCCTTCTCCATCACAAAGGTACCACTGCGCAAGGTGGTGGCTAGATTGTTGCTGATGAAATATTGCAATAGAGCCTGGTCATCATCGACCACCCCCTCTTCCTTGAGCAACAGGCTCACCGCCTTAGCACTCATGCCCGGAACGATGGTCAGTTCAACATGGGGTACAGCCAAGGTAGACACCACATACCTGCCCAGAGGGCCAACCTCTTTGTGGAAGGTGAAAAAGAGGGCTAGGGAGCAGACAGCAAGCGCCATAAGGAAAACAGGGACTCGCAGGCGGAAGGCCAGGGAGGGCCGATAGCCCTTTCTCGTTCCAATTTTAGGGGGGACAACCTTGGCTATCTTTTTTGCTGGGGCTTTGCTTCTTGGAGCTGGAGCCTTCCTAGCTGGTTGTTTCTTTTGGGTTTGAGTTTTTGGCTTTGTAGTTGGTTTTTTTGGTCTAGGGCTCGGCTTGTCTGCTGCGGGCTTTGACTTGGAAGCTGGCAAGCTCCTCTTTTCAGATGGCTTGGAAGCCTTTTTTTTGGGTTGGGCAGCAGGTTTCTTCTCAACACTCTCTTTGAGTTCCCCTGGAATGTCGACCCTCGCCCTGGACGTGGAGACAGAGGGTCTCTTCCTTGTGGAGGCGGGGACAGCTTTTTCTTCGACCTTCCCACCATCAAGGACCACAGCCATTCTATTGGCATTGGACTTCTTGGTGGGCTGGTTCTTCTCTTTGGTCGGCTTGTTGGGTTGTTCACTCATTGTCTGGAGGCATCTTCTTTGGGCTGAGTAAAGTAATCTTCTCCCTTTTGCGTGCAATGGAGAGTTCCACTTGAGAAATCTGTTTGTTGCTCTGCTCTATCTGGGCACGCAGATGGCGAATCTTCTGATTTTCCAACTCGATCTGAGCCTCCAACTCCTCAACCTGCATCAGATTCTGTAAGCCTAGAATATCCTTTTCCAACCTGGCAACTCGATTCAGGTGCAAGGTTATCTGCTCCATCAAGGCCATGGAAGCGGAACCTATCAGTTGGGTGGAGGCATTCTGGATCAGTTTTTCATAGAGAGCCTTGCCATAGAGATAGCTTGTCCTGGTCCTCTGTTTCTCCATCTCCCTCAACTGGCTCCTGCTACTTTCCAGTTGGTTTTTCGGGCTTTCCCTCTCTTGGGAGCGCAGCTTGGCTACAGCGCTGTGGTGAATATCCAACTCCTGTTGCAGCGCCCGCTCCCGTTTCTTGAACTGGGTGAGTTCCGCCACAAGACTCTCCTTACCCACTCCAGGTAGGTCAGCCTCACATCCAAGGCTGGCGAGCTTGGCGCCAGCCTTCACCAGCAGAGTGGGCATCTGCTTGCGAAAGTGTTGCAGGCGCATATTCAAAAGGGTGCATTGCAAGTGTGATAACGCACCCTTCTGAGTCTTGCAATCCTCCAAGGCATCCTGCACTCTCTTGATCATATGGTGATGGTTTGCAAAAAGGGGTGTGCATGCCTCCTGTAGGTAGTCAGGCAGGGAGGCAGAGCCGTAAGCCTCGTATGCGATGGCGCCAAGGCGTCCATGCAGGCTCTTACGGGGACCTTGCAGCGCCCTGATGTCTGCTTCGATCTGCTGTATCTTACGCGATCGGTCCTCTACCTGGCTGATAAAGCCCTGTATCCGCTCAAAGGTTTGCTTCGCTTCCTCATAGAGAGCATCCACTTCCACAAACCGATTGAACTCAGCGGTAGCAAATCCAAGGGGTGTGATCTGCTCGATCAGGGCAATGCTGAAGCCCAGTTCAGCATATAGGGCATGCAGGTCTCTGCGATGACTCTCGATCTCCTTCTGTTTTTGTTGTATGTCGGCTTGAAAGGTTCCCATAGCACGATAGTATCACAAACAAAGCACCCTAGGCAAAGAAAGAAACCACCCAATAAGTCCTAAATCCTTACATTTCCTTGACAAGGGCATGAGCTGTTAGGTATTCTGAATCATGCTGCTCGGGGATGGGGAAAATACATGCCTTACCCTGGATAGCCTTGGAAGAAGTTCGTTTCGCACGTGCCAGCGTGTCCTTCTTCCTTGCAAAGTGTGACCGTATGCAACGGTATCCACTTGATTGCCCATGGCGTTTTCCTTGCTGTGGGCACTGAGGCAGGCTCATACAGAGCTCCTGAACCCTAATCCCGCGGCCGGGAAAAGGACAGGACTGCCACACATTAGGAAACACCAAGCTCTCACAACCCGCTGGCAAGGGTCAGAAGAGCAATCGAATATCTAAGGAGACATGCTCATGGCAAATGACAACAAGAGCAACGCAAGTGAAGAGGACCTTCTTATAGGCACCATCCAGGTACTTGCAGGAAAAACCAAGGCCGACCCCAATCCAGAAGAGCTGGAACAGCTCAAGCGCCTCATCAAGAAAAACGTACCCTTCACCCTGCGCAGTTATTTCATGGCTTACCTGCTTCGAGAGATGCTCAACGCAAATAGCCCAAAAACCAGGACTGCCGCACCACAGAAGGGCCCCAGTCCCAAGCAAGATCCAAAAAGCACCAAGGCTGAAGGAAAGAAACAGGAGAGACCTGCACCGAAGAGACGGCAAGAGAAACCCCTACCTGAAGGGGCAAGAACCCTGTATCTCAACATTGGAAAGATGAAGCGACTCTATGCAAAGGAACTCTCCCTCCTCCTCCAAAAGGAGCTGGATATCACCCGAGAGGACATTTTCAGCCTTCGCATTCATGACAAGTACTCATTCATCTCAATGAGTGAAGAGAACTGCGAAAAGGCTATTGCAAAACTTAACGGCATGGACATCAAAGGTCGCACCGCAGCCGTCAGTTATTCCAACAAGGAGTAGATTGTGTTCGTAGATCGGATTGTTGTGGGACCATACCAGACCAACTGCTATATCATGGGCAATGAGGAGACCTCCAGCGCCTGGATCATTGATCCGGGCAATGAAGGGGATCGCATCATCAGCGCCATTGAAAGCCACAACGTCAGACCTGTTGCAGTCCTGCTTACCCACACCCACTGGGACCACATTACAGCCTTGGGTGAACTGAAAGAGCGGTGGCCTCACCTGGAGGTTCTTGTCTCAGAGGAAGATTCGCATTACTTGGGCGCCCAAGCCTATGAACGATTCTCCAAGATATGCTTTGACAAGAGTTTTCTCCAAAGGTATGAGAAGGCACTGAAAGGGATGAGTGAAGCGACTGGGTTCCTTCAGGACAACCAGTTCCTTCATGACAGCCATCTTTTGGTCATGCATACACCAGGACATACGAAGGGAGGCATCTGCCTCTACCATGAAAAGGGTCAGTTCCTGTTTTCTGGCGATACACTGTTCGCCGGAAGCATCGGCCGCACTGACCTTGAGGGTGGTTCCTATGAAAAGATCGTCAAAAGTTGTAGAAGGCTGCTCAAGCTCCCTAAGGAAGTGCAGGTACTCCCTGGGCATGGGCCGGCAACCACTATTGGCGACGAGCAAAACAACCCCTACCTTTGAAAAAAGCGAGGTTGCAAGCTAGATGCAACAACAGACCGTACAAAAAAAGATGCTGCTCTTCCCTAGGGATGGCAGCATCTTTTCTTGGCTAGGAGGACTAGCGTCTCCCAGGAGCCTCCTCAGCACTCTTGCAATCTATGCAGAGCACTGCGTAAGGAATGGCCCTAAGCCTCTCCTCAGGTATCTTTTTGGTACATTTAAGACAGTGACCATAGCGTCCGTTATGAATACGGGCAAGGGCATTCTCTATCGATCGTAGGCGGGTAGCCTCATGCTTATTGATGGCTTCCATCTTCTTGAATGCAATATCGTCAGCAGCAACATCAATGCTATCCTTGATACCCATGGCATTTACCATCGCCCTGAAGTCACTATTATCCTCAGTCAGCTTGTCGAGCAACTCTTTTCGCATTACGATCAGCAGCTCTTCCATCTCCTGAACAAACATATCGGACACAGTTAGCCTCCTAAAATTCGCCTTGGCGGCCCATTGGATTTAATGCAACATAAGATGAGGATAACAGGCATAAGAGTCAAGACCCTGACCATGCTTTCATCGCCATTCGCCGGGTTTCCGCATCTAACCAACCCCTATTCCCCTAATAAAGGGGAAACCAGAACATCACGCCCTTGCCAAACCTAAGGTAGAGGCTGAGGGAAATCCAGCATAGCATGAGACACAGCACAAGTACATCAGATAATTTCATTTGTCTGGCAAGGTACCAGGTCCTTTTGGGGTGTTTGCCAAATCCCCTGAGAACCATGGCATTGGTAACCACATCGATGCGGTCAAGGGATGAGAACACCAAAGGGGCAAGGATCTTGCCGACAGAGGATATCCTCTGCTTGAGAGGGACACTCTTGGAGATGTCGACACCACGTGCCATCTGAGCATGCAGGATGTGGATATAGGTGGAGGTCACCTCCGGCAGATATCTCATTGCCAACCCCACTGCATAGCTGGTCTTGTAGCGTACTCCGATTCTGTTCAGCGATGAAGAGAACTGGGAAGGATGGGTGGCTGTCACAAACAACAGCGCCATAGGGAAGATGGCGAAGTACTTCAGGCATACAACCAGAAGGTAGAAGAGCGTCTCGACACTCAGGGCATATCGTGCGGAGGCAGAGCCAAGCACAATATGACGGGTTCCCAGATACCGCTGGCCCTGATCAGGTGAGAACAGGAAGATAAACAGGGCATTGATCAGGATCACGTAGGTCATGGCAATGATATAGGGACGGAACTTCTTCATGGGAACCTTGCATGAGGCGAGGGCCATTTGGGCGAAGAACATGGAGGGAATGAGGATACGAAGGTCAAACGTAGTGAGACAGAGCAGTATCCAGAGCATGAAAAAGACCATTTTTGTCACACCATTCAGGGAATGGACAAAGGATGGGCTCTCTTCATAGCTTAGGGCAAAGCCGAACTTCTTTCCGCTCTTTTTTGAGCGGATCACCTTTTTCTTCTTCACTCTTCTTTCCTTTGGCAGCGCAGGTTCCCGCTTTTCAAGGCGGACAACCTCCACTCCCTCAGGACGACGGCTTTTCTCCCCTTGGACAAAACAGTCGATGAATGAGGGGATATCATCGATGCCACAACGCTCAGAGAGGGTATACAGGCTAGTCACCGTCAGGTTGGCCTGAGCGAGCAACTCCTTGTTTCCAAAGACCTCACTGACGCGCTCATCGGCGAGCAGGAGACCATCGGCGAGCACCAGGGCGCGGTCGGTATACTCCAAGGCAAGATGCATGTCGTGGGTGATGAAGAGGATGGTAAGGCCGGTCGTCCTGTTCAGTGAGCTGAGAAACTCCATAAGAAGCGAGTAGCGCACATAATCTTGGCCGGCTGTCGGTTCGTCAAGGATGAGTATCTTCGGCTCGGTCACCAGGATGGATGCGATGGTGACCCGTTTCTTCTGCCCAAAGCTCAAAGCTGATATGGGCCAGGCGTGGTAGGCCCTGAGGCCACAAAGATCCAGGACATCCATCACACGGGGGCGTATGTCCTCCTCTGAGTACCCCTTCTGTCGCAGGGCGAAGGCAACCTCATCATAGATCATGGAGTGGCTGATCATGTGGTTGGGGTTCTGCATCACAAAGCCGATCAAGCTCGAACGGTCGGTGACCGAGACCGAGGAGATATCCTCCCCTTCGTAGATGATGGTTCCGCTGTCCTGGCGGTTGATGCCCATCAGAATCTGGGCAAGGGTAGACTTGCCCGCCCCGTTCTTTCCTAGGATGCTGATCATCTCCCCTGCATGGATTTCGACAGAGATGTTGGAGAGTGCGTCCCTCATCCCGTCATACGAAAAAGAGAGGCCTGATATGCTCAGTTGCTGTAGCTGTTCAACAGGTTCTGCCTTTTTTGGCCTTGCGTGGTACCAGGAGCGTATCAAGGGGCAGTAGGGCTCCAGGTCGATGGTGTCGATGGAGGCGATGCCCTTGGCAAGGGAGAGGTCCGCCCCACTCTGCCTGAGGGCGGAAAGGTAGAGGGGGTCACGAATACCCTTCTCCTGAAGAAGTGTTCCTGAAAGCAGTTCTTCGGTGGTGGTGTCACACACCAACAGACCCTCCTCAAGCAGGAGGATACGGTCAACTGGACAAGAGAGCACATCCTCAAGGCGGTGCTCAATGATGATGATGGTCTTGGCTGTACTCCTGTGCAGCTCATCGATGAGGGCTATGGCATGCCTGCCTGTCTCGGGATCGAGGTTGGCAAGCGGCTCGTCAAAGATAAGGATGTCCACATCATCGACCAGGACACCGGCAAGGCTCACCCGCTGCTTCTGCCCTCCGGAGATCTCCTGAGGACTTTGGGTAAGGAAATCCTGCATCCCCACCACATTAGCCATGTTGGTGACCTGAGGTACCATCTCACTTTGGCCCATGCACTGGTTTTCCAAGGAGAAGGCGATGTCCTCCTCAACGGTGAGACCCACAAACTGGGCGTCACTATCCTGCAGTACCGTCCCCACATGGCGATTGACCTCATATATGTCCGCATTCGCCACATCAAGGGAGGCCACAGTGACCGAGCCTTCAATCTTTCCTGCAAAGGCGTTGGGGATGAGGCCGTTGATACAGTGACCCAAGGTGCTTTTTCCACTGCCAGAAGGCCCTACGAGCAAGATCTTCTCACCCTTGTATATGTCCAGGGTGATGCCCCTGATCGTAGGGAGCTTCTGAGCCTTGTAGGTGAACTGAAAATCCTTGAACGAGATGATCGGCTCTTGCATGCCTATTTGCTGTGATCGAGGGTGAGGTTGCTGCTGTCCTTATTGCGTTTTGCCACAAGCATCATCAACAGTGTCCCAAGGATACCAATGACTACAGTGTTGGTGACGGCTATGATCAGCTGCTGGGTGATGACCTTGTCCAAAGGCTCTGCAAACAGCAGAAAGTCCAGCACTGCGCTGATGAGGTAGCCGAAGAAGTTACCCAAAAAGGCAAGGGCGATATACAGGCCGATCTGTTTTCCTGTAAAGGTGCCCGTATCCAACATCCGCTTGGTCAGGATGGGGAACAGGCCGATCACAGCCCCGACGATGCCACTGCCCAACATCCAGGTAGGCCATACACCCCAGCCTGCAAACATGTCGGTGATCCAGTGACCGAGGAACCCGACCAGAAAGCCTACTATGGGCCCATACATACCGGCAACCAGGGCTAGGATAGCCATGGCCGGCTTGATCGTAGTATTGGCAAAGACGGGTACACTCAACAGACCGCCAACCCCATAGAGGGCGGCCCCGATAGCAATGATCACAACCATCTTCACAGGTTGCATCCCTTTGGACTTCTCCATACGAATCCTCCTATTGTAAGCGCGTCATGCGCCTATCATACAACTGAAAACGTAATCTTCCACCCTTCACCGGTGCCGATGCCGTACTGGGAGGCAAAGCTACCCTGGTTGAGGGCAAGCCCAAGATTGAGCAGACTGTTCACATAGATCAGGGGCTCTCCCTTCTCTACCTCGGTAAACCCCCTGCAGAGCTTTACCGGGTATCCGTAGACAATCCTGCCATCCTTGGAGATGGTGACGTGCATCATTGCCCCGAAGGGTATTGCCATCTCTTCCAAAAACTCATCGCTGATATTGGTCCAAAGCGATCCGTAGCGGGTGTCGAGGATATCAATTGCCCCCACCAGCGTATCCCCTTCACGACGGCCTTTCTCTATCTTGAGTAACACATGACCGGAAAGGACAGGGCCCACCTCCTCAAAGTGTACGGCGGAAGAGGCCAGGCGAGCTCCCGTATAGGCATAGACATCACGACCGTGGAAGGTGTAGCTTCTCTGGCTTCCTGCAAGGCGATTGCTCTTTTCTGAAATTTCACGGACTTCCAGGATGCCGACATGCTCAGCTATGTGCGTAAGGGTGCCGTTGTCGGGGGTAACGACCAGATGTCCGCTTGAGGTGAGGGCAACAACACTTTTACGGTTGCTGCCGACCCCAGGGTCGACCACACAGACAAACACCGTACCAGCTGCCCAGTAGGTCATCGCCTGCATCAGGCGGTAGGAGGCCTCCCAGATGTTGAACTGGGGTATCTCATGGGTGAGGTCAGAGAGCCGAAGTTGATTTGAAACAGCATTTGCCACCCCATGCATGGCACTCACTGCCCCATCGGAGGAGCCAAAGTCGCTCATGAACACCACGGTCTTTCTCTCTTGCCAGGCCTTGGCCTGGACCAGGTCATCTCTTAGCCTTGTTTTCATCATCTTTGTCCTCATTTTCGACCAGCTTTCGCAATTTGTACAGATACACCAACAAGAAACAGGAGACTATCAGGACAATAAGTCCGACCAGGGCGACTATCAGGGGATTTCCCTCGTAGACCAGGGCAAGCAGGACATAGCCGGAGAGCATGGAAAAAAGAAGGATGAGCATGGTAAAGACCAACGAGATATATTCCTTGCGCTTCATTCTTGCAAAAACTCCTCTACAGCTGAAATGAACTCACCATAGGTCGTGGCATGCTTCAGGTGGGGATGACTTTCCAGTATCCCCTCAGGGGCCCTGAAAAGGCAGCCGGCATCAGCCTCCTCTATCATGGAAAGGTCGTTATAGGAGTCTCCGGCGGCAAAGGTGCGGAAATTCAGGCCCTTCAATGCCTTGATGGCGTGGAACTTGCCATCTCGGATACGAAGTTTGTAATCTTCTATCATGCCCCCGTCATCAATGACCAGGGAGTTGCACCAGAGGGTCGGCCAGGCGAGTTTTTCCATCAGAGGCTTGGCGAACTCGGTAAAGGTATCGCTGAGGATGAGCACCTGTGTCCGAGCCCTGAGGGCAGAAAGAAACTCAACAGCACCATCAAGGGGGTCTATCGTTGCAATGACAGCTTGGATATCGCTGAGGGTCAGCTTGTGCTTCCTAAGGATCTTCAGCCTGCCTTTCATCAGCAGGTCGTAGTCCGAGATGTCCCGAGTCGTCAGGCGCAACGCCTCTATCCCAGTCTTTTGGGCAACGTTGATCCAAATCTCGGGGACCAGCACCCCTTCCAAGTCAAGACAGACAATATCCATCATGTAGTACTCCTATTTGTAGTGATGTGGGGAAAATTACCCCGTAAAAGGTATCAGAATCAAGGCCCCCAAATATGCGAAACTCTCTGAGAGAGCCTCTATGGCACCCAGGACATCACCGGTGACCCCTCCTATGCGGTTGTTGCTCATGCGAAGGAGAAAGCCTGTCATCAGAAGGGCGAACAGGGAGGCAGAGCAAGCAGGGAAAAACGAGGGCTTGGCAAAAAAGTAGAGCAGGGCAAGAAAGACAAGCATCTGCAGGATGGGGCCCACCATATGTCTTGGCCCGCTTTTGCGTACCAAGGCCGATGCTGTGCCCTCCCCCTCCCTTGCATAGGAGGAGATGCTTGCAGCTATGACCAACATCGTCCTAGCCAAGGCAGGGACAAACACCAAGAGCAGGGGATGCTCCAGCACCTCCGCTATCGCAAAGACCTGAAGCAGCAGGGTACAGACCAAGCTTATCAGGGCAAAGGCACCAACACTGGAATCGCGCATGATGCGCAGCGTCGCCTCCTTGGTCCAGCCTCCGCCAAAACCATCGGCTACGTCGCACAAGCCATCGAGGTGGAAGCCCCGTGTCAGGTATGCCCCAACAGCTACGATCAGGGAAGAGCGGACCAGGGCCGAGATGGGCAGATAGGAAATTGCAAGTGCGAAGAGCCCCAGGACCGATCCGACAAGGGGAAACCAGAACAGCGTGCTGCTCTCGTCGGTGCAATGCTCTCCTGGCATGGGAAAACGGGACAAGAGGCGAAACGCACTAGAGAAGCTACTCAAAGGATCACGCCCTTGAGTGCCAAAGGAAGGCCTGCAACCAGCAGTATGACATTTTTGGAAATGGAGGCAATGTCCTGGTTCATCCACCCCGCTATGTCGCGGAAGGCACGGCTCTGTGCGTCGGCGGGAATGATGCCAAGTCCTGTTTCGTTGGTGACCAGCAGGATATCACAGGGAGGCTCCCTAAGGACGGCAATGAGCTTCTGTATCTCTTTGGAAGCATCCTTCTTATGATGAAGCAGGTTTCCCAACCAGACAGTGAGGCAATCGACAACACAGACCTCCACCGAAGGGGGAAGATCCTGTATGGCCTGGGCAAGGTCCAAGGGTTCCTCTATCGTAATGAACCGGTCAGAGCGGTCCTTCTGATGCGCTGCTATCCGCTCTTTCATCTCACGGTCTATCGGCTCGGCTGTTGCGATGTAAGCTCTGCTCGGGGTCCCTTCGGAAACATTGAGTGCGTAGTCCTGGGCATAGGAGCTTTTGCCGCTGCGCCCCCCTCCTATAATAAGGCTTGTCTGGCTTTTGAGCCGGGTACGTATGCGCACACCACTGGTGGTGGAGGAGACGGAACCCTTGGCCTCCCCTATTGGGGATACCCGTGCCTTAGCCTTCTTCAGATCTATTGTTGCCATAGCTTGCTCACCTCTCTTATTCCCATCATAGCATGGCTTTCCTTCAAGAGGGAGAGGGATGTAAGAAAGTCCTGCTGATTGAACACCTCCAACGTAAGTACCCGCTCTTTCCCATCACGCTCTTGCTCTACCAAGGAGGAGAGGAAACCCTCTATGAGGGAGGGATCTCCCTCATAGAGGCTCCGGTGGCCCCTGGAAGAGCTATCACCGCCGTGAAGATGCCAGACTCGGGTATTTGGAGCGTCTTTGTGCCAGGCCTGAAAGAAGGGGACTGTTATAAATACGAGATCGTTACTCACAAAGGGACAATACAGCTCAAAGCAGATCCCTATGCCTTTTGGGCCGAGAAAAAGCCTAAGACCGCGTCGCGCCTTTGCGATCTAAAGAGCTACAAGTGGCAGGATCAAGCTTGGCAAGAAAAAAAGGCCAAGGGTAATCA